>JAGVWK010000046.1 GCA_018304295.1 Microcaldota archaeon
CTGCAGCTTATTCCCGGATATATAATGCTCAAAATAGGCTGGGAAACAGACGTTATAAGTATCCCAAAGAGCGCGCCTGTGAGGGATGCGGTTGCCCACACATTCGCCCTTGCCCTTGTTTCAGCACCCATAAGCTGCCCTGCCGCGTATATTACCGCGCCAAGGACTATCATGAGCATTGCTGCTACTGGAAGCAGGTTTTGCATTGAGGCGCAAAGGTCGCTTACCGCGTCTGTTACCTCTTCCCCTATCGCCGCAAAAATAAGGGCGGTGCACACTAAAGAGAGGAAAAAGAAAACCTTTTTCTCAAGGGAGCGCATGGAAGGAAAAGGCGGATAAACAATATAAACAATCGCACTTCTTCATATGCCTGTGCTCTTCATATGCTCGTGCTCCCCTTTTTTATGAGCAGCCCAAGCATTCCGCGCACCATGCCTGAGCTTCCACACGCCCTTTTGCACACGTAAAACCTTTTCCCCTTCTCCTTTTGCACAGCCATGCTGCGCATGCATATCGCCTCATCCATTTTTCTTTTTTTCTTAAGCTGCAAAAGCATCCTGTATGCGAATGCAATTGACCCGACCCTTGCCATCTCATAGGAAATCCTTTGCAAAAGCCCGGCATCCCCCTCGTGCGGCACCATCCCAAGAAGGCTTATCGCAATCTCGCGGAATTCCTTTGGGTTCTTCTCAAAATAGTGCCTTAACATCTCCCTTACCGCAATTAGCCTTATCTCGGCAGCATCCGCGTTTTTCGCATGCACAAGCTGCGCAATTTGCGGGCTTTCAAGCGCAAGCTCCTCTATGCTTTTTTGCATTTGCAGCTGCTGCATCCTGCTTGCGCCCTCGCCCGGTGTTGCCTTGTCATACCCCCAAGTTTGCGCATCCCCACTCTCCTCCTGCGCAACCATTAGCATTTGCGCCCCCGCCGCCCCGCCGCCCTCTTGCAGTGCTCCCTGCTGCGCAAAATGCCTATCCTCAAGCACCAAAAGCAAAGGTGACATCAAATCATGGGTTTTCCATCCGTCTTTTTCAAGCTGCGCAATGTATTGCCCAAGCACTTGTGCCTGCATTTTTGCGTTCCCGCGGCAGGACTGCCTTATTTCCTGCGCAACCGCATCCGCCGCAAACGCAATCCTGTCGTACATGGGCGCAGGCACCACGATTGGGGCATCTGACATGCGCTGCATTATCTGCCTGCGCAGCAGCCCATACCTGTCTTTTTCCCTCTCCTGCGAAGCCTGCCTTAAATGGCCGCCGCGGCGCAGCGGGTTCATCCCCTTTGCAACCGCATCAGTAAGCATGAGATTCTGCCTCACCATTATTCCCTGCAAAACAAGCCTTTCAAAAAGCGCCTTTTCCTGCCCCCCTGCCTCTGCAAGGGGGTTTCCAACAAAAACAGCCAACAACTCAAGGAATTTCTGCAGGAACCTGCCCAAAAACCCCCGCTCCTCTTGCGCACCTTCCTCCTGCTCCAAAATTTGCCCCTGCATGGCAATGTTTCCTGTCCTATGTTAATATTTCTTGCGCAAGGGAGCCCGGGCTGTATGCAATCAAATCCCCATATTCCTGCCCAACCCCGAAAAACACAATCGGTATCCCGGTAGTGTACGTGATGGAAAGTGCGGTGCCGCCTTTTGCATCGCAGTCCAGCTTTGTGAGTATCACCCCATCCACCCCCACTGCCGCATCAAACGCCTTAATCTGGTCCATTATCGCATTTCCAGCAATGCTCTCTCCTATGTAAATCTTAAGCGCGGGCTTTGCAACCCTGTTCATTTTCTTCAGCTCGTCAAGAAGGTTCACGTTTGTATCCTGCCTGCCCGCGCTATCCACAAGCACAACATCCACCGCATGCGCGCGCGCATAAGCGACCGCATCAAACGCAACTGCCGCCGGGTCGGCACCATAATTGCTTTTTATAACGTGAACCCCGAGCCTATTTGCATGCACCTGTGTCTGCTCAATTGCGGCTGCGCGGAAGGTGTCGCTTGCGGAAAACACCACGCTCATCTTGTTTTGCAGCAGCATTTTCGCAAGCTTTGCCATTGTGGTTGTTTTGCCCGCGCCGTTTGGCCCTACAAAAAGCACCACTGCGGGCTTTGGAAGCCCCCTTATCCTTTCCACAAAATCAAATGCGCGCTCGCTTGAAAGAACGGATTGCAGCGAGGCTACCATCGCACTTTTGGCAGCCTTGTCAGCCTCGCCCCTTTTTATTTTCATCCCCACAAGCTGGCTTTTGAGGTTATCGCACACCGCAAAAGAAACCTCATACGCAACGTCCGCCTCCAAAAGCGCCATCTGCAATTCCTCAAGCAGCTCCCTCACATCTCCTTCCCGTATCTGCACTTCACCAGTAAAAATGGATTTTATCTGCTCCCCAAGCCCTATTTTCACTTCCATTTTCCTTTCCTGCTGCTTTTGCTCCTGCCCTTCCCGCGCGCTTTGCTGCGGAGTTTGCACGGACGCGCCTGCTCTTTGCAGCTCGTTCTTTTGCGCTTCTTCCAGCGCCCCTGCCTGCAACTCTTCTGTTGGCTGCTGCTCTTTTGCATCCCTGCCTTTTTCCTGTTCTTGTGCTTTTTGCCATTCCTGCCCCTTTTCTTTAGGCAATTCCCTCCTTCTCCCAAAAAACGGGATTTCAAACCCAAGAATTTTTTTTGCTTCAGGCTTCTGCTGCTTTTGAGCCCAGCCGGCTCTTTCTTCGGGCATTTTTTCTTCCTGCGCAACTTCCTGCCGCGCAGCCGAACTTTTTTCAGGTACAGACGGCATTGCCTGCCGCGGCTTTTCCTGCAGCGCCATTGTTATTTCAGGCGGCTTCTCTTCCTGCGCGGGCTTTGCTTCTTGCACCGCCTGCCGCGTTTGCGTTTTTTCAGCCCGCATCGCATCGGGGGCATTTATTTTTTCATCAGTCGCAGTTTTTGCCTTTCGCATCCCTGCTTTTTCATCAGCCGCCCTTTTTGCTCCCTGCGCTTTTCCATTTTCATCCTGCTTTGCCGCACGTGCAGACTCCTGCGCCTTTTCATCCTGCCTTGCACTGCGCGCCGGCTCTTCACTTTTTTCATCCTGCACAGCGCGCGCAATATTCTGAATTTTTATTTCACCGCTTGCGCCCTTTGAGGAAGGCATTTGCGTTTCCTGCTTCCCTTCCGCAGTCCTTTTTTCCGCCTTCGGCTCTTCCATTTTTTTCCCGCGCGCCTCTTCTTTTTGCACACCCTTCTCTTTTTGCGCGGCTTGGGCTAGCTCTTCCTCCTTTTTGGCGAGCTTGCCAATAAAATTAGATAGCTTTTCCTTCAACAGGCCGAACATTTTCGTTCATCTCTCCCATCATTTTGCGCGCTTCCCTGTCCAGTCCCTCCATCTCCTCATTCATCTTTGCAAGCGCTTCCTGCCCCTTGTTTACTGCGGAAAGCACCACCTTGAGCCTTTTCTCAAGCAGCTCCTGCGCCTCAGCGCAGCTTCTTTCATCCACAATTCCTGCGCCGATGTTTACCATCACCTTTTGGGTGTCAACCGCCTTTGCGGACGCATACACCCCTGCCCCAATCGGAAGCAGCACTTTGCTTTTGGCCTCCTTAAGGTTCTTGAGCGTCTCAATTGCTGCATACATCTCATCCGCGCTCTGTTGCATGGAAGTGAGCTGCCCTGCTATTGCCTGCGCCTGCTGCTGCATTCCCTGCATTTGCGCAGCCATCCGGTTGAGTTGTTCCGACATCATGGCACACACCCCCTAAAGTTTAGCCACTTTCCCTATGTGAACGTGATTTCTTGCGGCTCCCTGATTCGCCCCAAAGAAAGTATATGTGCGCTCTTTTGCAAGCTTCTCGCTTGGCGCCTCTATCTCTTTTGTAAAGACCCTTCTCTGCCCCTTTGACACCACGTGCCCTTCTACCACAAATTTCATGCAATCACCTATGTTGCGAACTTTATAAATATTCCATGCTCCCGGTGCATGCTCTTTTCTTATTTTCCCGCCTCATTCCATCCCGAGCGCATTCATTATGCGCGAGCTTTCAAAGCCGCTTGTCGCTTCTCCCATCATGCACCCCTTGCTGTTTGCAACAACCCCAAGGCCGATAAAGGGCGAGCCCATATTTACGGTCGCATTTGCGCCCTGCACTCCGAATACCGACCTTAACATTTCCATTTCCTCGTCATTTGCGCGGTTGTGCGCCGCAAACCCCTTGTTTGTTGCAATGCATGCGCTTCCGACTGTTTTGTACCCCGCAATGCTTGCAGGCACTGCTTCCACATGCAGGCATTCCCCTATTTTTTTTCTCCAATGCGCAGGTATGTCCGGGTTCACAATTGCCCCCTTGTCGTTCGCGCATATATTATTGCCAACTGCCGCGAACATTGAAGGCAGCACGCACACATTGAGCCCAAGCCCCTTGAAAAACCCTTTTTCTTCCTCTTCCGCAAAGGAAGGGACCACTATTCCGTGCGAATTAAGCGCGCAGAATATCCCAATCAAATTGCTTGATGCGACCGTTGCCGCAATCCGCCTTGCCCCAAGCGCATCTGCAGCGCGCACAAATTTGGGATGCGCGCCCAGCGGCAGCAGCACCAAAGCCTCATTTGCCCTTGCGAACATGCCTATGTGCGGGTTGCCGTCGTATGCGCTCGTTTGCATTGCCATTTTTCCACTCAATATCGCAGCTCCCAATTATTCCCGCTGCGTGCTTTGCCGTTTCCTATTGGGGCTTTGCAGCCTGCATTGGCTTTTGCGCCATATTCCCCTCAGCCGGCTTTGCCTGCTGCACTGGCTGCGCCTTTGCCTCTTGCGCTTTTGGCTTTTCAGCCTGCTTTGAAGCCGCGGGCTTTGCCGCTTGCGCCTTTTTCTTCTTTTCTTCCATTGCCTTCTTTTTTTCTTCAAGCTTTTTTATCACAGCCGCGTTTTTCTCCTGCTCGTCCATGAGCCACGCGGTCGCAATCCCGCTATCCCCCTTAACTATCTTTACCTTGAGCCGCCGCGGCGGTTTTGCCGCCCCGTGCTCGCTGAGCGCATGGTTCACGCCAGCGGAGATGCGCACGTCTTCAATGCCCATCTTCATGTGGCGCGCCACGTATTCGCGCACGAGCTTTGCGGACTTTGCCATCCTTTTTGTGCGCTTTGCCTCGTACGCTTTCCTAAACGGTATTATGCAAATTTTCTCCACCATGATATTCACCCTTTCCTGCCCAAATTCTTCTGGCTGTGAAGCTTAAGCTTCTGCGAACGCCAGTGCCTTCTTTTGGCAGCCGTAACTTTCCTTTTGCTCTTTGCAATCACAAAAAGCGGCAAGCGCCTGTTTTTCTTGAGCGCGCTTGAAAGCCTTGCTTTTTTCTCTGCCGATTTTACCCTGCTCATAATAGCACCTCACCCTATGTAACTTTGCCCCCGTTGCGCGGCTGATGCCGCAGCCTGCTTCTGCCGCTCGCGCACATGCTGGTATTCCTTCCAGAGCACATCGGCGGTTTTGCCGCGCACTATCTTTGTTACCAGCTGCCTTGGCATTGGCGGCGAAGTTCCTGCCGCGGGGCGATAATCCACTATTACCACGTCCCCTTCCCTTATTTTCCCTGCAATTTTCGCATCCACCAAGAGTGTTAGCACATTCTCATCCCACATGAGAAGCATTGCCTGTGTTGTTGCATCCGCAGCAACCACGCTCTTGTCGGACTTTGAGAATACCTTGAGCACTTTTCCCGGGTGGTACATATTATCGTCTCCAATTTTCGCTTTTTCAACCCACTGGCTCATTTTTTCCTTATGCTTATGCTGCCTTCCCTTCTTGCGGTCATTTTTGCAAGCACCGCCTTCAGCTGCTCTTCATTGAGTTCGCCTTTGAGCTGCCCGCTTTGGTACAGCTGCGCAAGCACGGACACAAGCCTCTCATAAGTGTCCGGGGAGGAAATCCTCACCATCATAGCGCGCTCATACGCCCCGGTATCAAGCACCCGCTGCAGCAGGGATTTTTTCTGCGATTCTATCTGCGCATGTGCCTGCTGGCGCGCAAACATCTGCCTTAGCTTTTTCTGCTTTGCCTCCTGCAGGCTTTCTTCCCCCTCTTCCTCCATGCCATCCACCTGCTTATTGCGCCTGCGGCTTCTTTGAGACTGCGTGCGCGGCAGCATCCATCAATTTCATGCCCTTGGCGGTTATCACCCTGCCGGGTTTGTCCTTTTTCTTGTTTTTCATGAGCAGTTCCGATTTTTCAAGAATCTGCATTGTTTTGCGTATGAGCGCTCCGCCCGCCCTTTTCATTTTGTCAGGCCTCACTCCCCTCTTTTTTCTTCCTCCATAATGCGTCCTCAGGCGCGAAACTCCAATTGGCCCGTGGGAATATGCCTGCCTAAGTATTGACGCTGCGCGTATGTAAAAGAAATTCTTCTGCTGTGGAAGCCTCTCGTTGTGCGGCCCGCTTTTCACGGTGCCCACCCATGCCGGCCCCTCAATGCCCATCTCTTGCAGCTTTGCAGCCGCCTCTTCTATGAGCCTGCGTGGCTCCACGTCAAATATCGTTACCAATCAAACACCTCTTGCTAGTGCGGGAGTATCCCCGCAAACGCTAGTCCCATGTCCCCCCTTTCGGGGTTCATCCTGACAAATAGGAGAATTTATATGAGAATGAACCTATTTAAAGGTTTGGCAGGCTGCGGCTGCAAGCATGTGGCGCCCACCTGCACTCTTTCAGATTTTCCTCACGCAAAAAGGCTCTTTTGAGAACGCATTGAAGAATATGAAGTGCGGTGCCCTCACGCGCGGCTTTCCCAGCAGCACCGCAATCGCCTGCATCGCATTTATGTTTCCTATCATGGCCGGAACTACTCCAAGGATTGGCATTCCTTTGGGGTAATTTTTGAGCATTTCGCGCGTCTGCCGCACGCTTTTTCCCCTTGTGGGAAGCGCAAGCACGCTTTCAAAATCCATCCCCTCAAAAACGCTGCACATGCCGCACGTCCTTGCGGCAGAGCCAAATACAAACGGGATTTTGCGCCTTTTGCACTCCCTGCTCAAAATAATGCGCGAAATGGGATTGTCAAGGCAGTCCACGACAACATCCGCATTTTTTACAAAATTTGCAACGTTCCCCTCATATATGAACCTCTCAATTTTGCGCATTTTTGCGCCTTTGTTTATTCCCCTTGCAAATTCCGCCGCAACTTTTGCCTTCTTTTTCCCAAGCGTTTTGTAATTCGCAAGCACCTGCCTGTTGAAATTTGAAATTTCAAACCGGTCCCCGTCTGCAATAGTGAAATTTCCAACCCCTGCCCTCAGCAGCATCTGCAGCGTTATGCCGCCCAGCCCCCCAAGCCCGCATATTGCAACGTGGCTTTTGCGCAGCTTCCTCTGCTCTGTCGCAGTGAGCACCCCGATGTTGCGCTTAAATGCCTTTTCATACGCCCCCATGGGCGGTATTTGGGCACGCATTAATTTATTCTTTTGTTGCAAATCCACCCCCATGATGCACATAATATTCTCAAAGGACAACGTTGCAAGCGCCAATATTGCAGACAAGCTTCTCAAGCGCCATTCCTTCTCAAAAATAAAGGAAGGCACTTGGCAGGGGCAAGCAGGAGAAAAAGGCGTGCAGCTTGTGCAGTTTTCAGGCTCCATTGTTGAGATTTCCCCGCAATTTCCCTCGGACCTTCTCATATACGCCTCCACGCACCCGCCCATGCTTCACAGTGCACGTGCCGGGAAACTGGGGCAATGCGGATTTGGGCGGCCTCCCCAGCACGCTTAACACTTGCGCCCCCTCCACGATGAAAAACATCCTGTGCGAAATGAACAAGCTTTCGCAAAAAAGGGAGCTTAACTGGCCCGCTTCCCTTGAGGTTGACCACCACGGCCCCACGCTTTCCTCGCCCATCCTATTTGCCGAAATAGGGAGCAGTGAAGAGGAATGGAACAACGAGCTTGCAGGCGAAATTGCAGCGAATGCGATAATGCAAGGGCTTGCCTCTGATAAGGAATTTCCCGCATACCTTGGGTTTGGCGGAATGCACTATGCCTCAAAATTCAACGGCTATGAAACAGGGGGCGACATAAGCCTTTCGCACATTCTCCCCAAATACCATGTCTCCTCCTTTGACAAAGAGATGCTTGCGCAGGCTCTCTCAAAATGCACGCAAAAGGCAGAGGGCGCGCTTATAGACTGGAAGGGATTGGGAGGGGAAGAGCGCCAAAAAGTGATTTCCCTGCTTGAGGAAGAAGGCATGAACTGGAAGAAGGCATAACTGAAAACTAGCCTATCCTTTTGAGCGCGGCAATCCTCTCCTCAATTGGCGGATGCGTTGAAAACAGCGACATGAGCTTGTTTGGAATCGGGTTCGCAATGTAAAGGGACGCGGTCGCATCAGTCGCGTTTTTCACGCGCATTTTGCTTTTCCCTATTTTCTCAAGCGCGGAGGAAAGCCCTAAGGGGTTGCGCGTGAGCTGCACTGCGCTTGCATCCGCCAAAAATTCCCTTTTGCGCGAAATTGCAAGATGCACAAGCTGCGCAAATATGGGAGCGAGTATTATGAGCGCAATCCCAACTACCATAAGTATTGCATTCCCGCCTTTCCCATCCCTTCTTCCCCCTCCAAAAAACATCATCCTTATTGCAATGTCGCCCATAATCGCAACCGCGCCCACAAGCACGACCGCAATAGTTGCAAAGCGCACATCATAATTTTTAACGTGCGAAAGCTCGTGAGCAAGCACCCCCTCAAGCTCATAGCGGTCCATTGTTTTAAGCAACCCTGTGGTAACCGCAACCGCCGCGTGCTGCGGGTCCCTTCCGGTTGCAAACGCGTTTGGGGCATCATCCTCTATCACATACGCAGCCGGAGATGGAATTCCTGCCGCAATCGCAAGCCCTTCCACGGTATTCACATAATGCGCATGCACTCGCCTGTCTGCAGGCTTTGCGCCGCTCATGGAAAGCACTATCTTATCCGAATAATAATAGCCGCCAATCGCATACGCAAACGCAATAACAAGCGCAAGAATAGCCCCAAAAGCGCCCATATTAACGAGGTAGCTTATTGCCCATGCGGTTGCAAACACAACCGCAAGCATGAGCAGCATTAACAGTAGGGAGTTGCGCTTGTTCCTATTTACGGATTCGTAAAGTTCCATCCAAAACCCCTATGGTGCTAGAACTTCACTTCAACGTTTTTTCTTTCTTCCCCTCCGGTTTTGAAATATTCCTTTGCCACAAAGCCGAACATCCCCGCAATTATGTTGCTTGGGACGCTCTGTATGCTTGTATTGTAGGAGAGCACCGCATCATTGTAGAATTGCCTTGCATACGCGATTTTGCTTTCCGTTCCTGCAATCTCCTCCTGCAGCAGCTTGAAGTTCTCGTTTGCGCGAAGCTGCGGGTAGTTTTCAGCAACAGCAAAAAGGGATTTGAGCGTTGAGGTGAGCATGTTGTCAGCCTTTGCCTTCTCACCGACAGTTTGCGCGCCCATAAGGGCTGCGCGCGCCTTTGTAACATTCTCAAAAACAGCCTTTTCATGCTTTGCATATCCCTTTACCGTTTCCACAAGGTTGGGTATCATGTCATACCTTCTCTTAAGCTGCACGTCAATTTGCGACCACGCATTCTCAATGCGGTTGCGCGCGGTAACAAGCCCGTTGTAAATAAGCACAAGCCCCACTGCCAAAAGCACAAGCACTGCCCCACCTGCAAGCACAATAATCTCAAGAGCCATCAAAACCACCGCTAAAAATATGGATTGCTTTATTTAAAGACTTATCTTTATCTCAAACATGTACCCCATGCCTCTAACGTATTCCACAATCGCGCATTTGTCAATGTCAATTTCCACCAATGCGTTCTGAATTTTCTTAAGATCTGCGATCGCATCCATTACTTTATCCATGTTTCCTTTCCAACCAGGTGCCTCATTTTGGGCTGTCGGGACTGCCAACTCCGCCAAGCCCATCATGATGCAAAGCTTCTGATTGACGTAATGGTTTATTGTGATGGAATAAATGTCCCTCATCCTAACACCATCCGCTGCATCTTTTCCAAATCCTTCCATCTTGCATATTGTTTTTATCTGCGCACAATAATCATTTATCCGCTGTTTCGATCTCTTCATATGCATCTTAGCGTTTTCCAGCTCATTTTCTTCCAACGCCTTTTTCATCCCATTCAAACTCTCTTGCAACTCCAAAACCAATTTGGATGCTGCCAGCTTTTCAATTTTTTTCTTAAACCACACAGCAACTTCCCTGTCTTTAT
Organism: Microcaldota archaeon; assembly: GCA_018304295.1. GTDB lineage: Archaea > Micrarchaeota > Micrarchaeia > Anstonellales > Anstonellaceae > Anstonella. Next base: position 10,220 of record JAGVWK010000046.1, read on the forward strand.
CCGTCCAATTCCGCTTTAAAGCCGCTGGCTCCGCGCCATTTGCAACGCTTTCCACAAGCGGCGCTCCAAAATTTGCCCCTGTTCCATTGCGCCCGCAATCCGTGCTCTTGCCCATTTCTACTTGCGCTCTCGCTCCTCCCACCTGCTTCGCTGCGCCAGCGCCTCCTCTAGTTTTTTGTTCCTGAGCCATCCTGCTACCCCTCTTACAACAATTTATAACATATTATGCGCCCCAACCTTTATTAGCCTTACAACCCTATTCCCCACGGGAGTGGCATGTGGAAAGCCTTTGTGTTCTCAATGGATGCTTTTGTTGCCCTAATGCTCATCCTGCTTGCAATAAACTCCGCAATCACGCTCTCTTCAGTTCCAAAGGGCTATTATGCATCCTTGGAGCAGGCGCATGACTTGGCAAAAGACACGCTTCTTTCCATGCGCGCAACGGCTTTTAGCTGGGAGCTCTCATACCTTGATGCCCTTGTAGGTGGGGGCGCAAACGCGCGCCTTGCAATCGCAAGCTCGGCTGAAAAGGCAATACCAATGCAATTTGGCTACCGCTTTGACCGCTTTAACGCAAATACGCTGCAATGGGAGGAGATTTACGATTCCAGCACAGATTCCCCGCGCTCCTCCCCCCGATATGGAAGGGAGCAAAAAAAACTTTCTGCCTCTTACCGGCTTTTTGTTTCCTCTTATGACGTTCCGCTTAACAGGGGCGTTTCTCCCTACTGCTACATCTCCTGCTCGGGCGCGGACTTTCCAATTTCCAGCCCGCCGGAAGATGAAATTGGGGAAGAAGAGCAAGGCGGCTTGTTCCCAAGTGCCAATTCCCCCACAGCAGGGCAATCGCTTTCTTTTGCAGCCCCATCTGCGCAGGCGGGCAAAAGCGCCCCAACTGCTTCGCGCGCCGCGCATCCCCTTTTGCTTGCGGACGACCTGCCTTCCAATGAACTGATAAACATAAGCGAGCCAAGCATAGGCGAGCCCGCCACTTCCAACAGGTGCATGTCCCCATGCGATGTGCCACGCTCGCTTTATTCGGACGGACTGCCCTTTGTGGGGCAGATAAGGCTCACAGTATATTCCTAAAAAGAAAATTCCCAACGTGATAATATGAAAATACGCGCCCCAAAAACAAGCGCAACAAAAAGCGGCTTTCTCTTCACTGCGCTTGCGCTTGTGCTGCTGACTTTCATGCTGGCTTCGCTTTCCGCAAGTGCAGCCGCAAGCGCGGCAGCAGAGAAAACTTACGCATACCGCTTCAAGGTGGAATCCCTTAACTCCCTGCTTGAAAGCACAAGCGACGAGCAGCTAAGCAATTTTGCTCAAATGTCCCTGCAGCATTCGCTTTCGCAGCTTGCAGCCTACACCGCAACAACGCAGCCGCTTTCCCTTGAGCCAACAACGCACGCAGATAACTCATGGACTGCCAACGTAAACACTTCCCTTTACGAGCTCATGCTTAACGGCACAACAAGGGGCGGCACATCCGGCTTTTTAACCCCGCTTTCACTCCCGCGGCAGGAGTATTCCCTTTCAAGCTGGAAAAAAACCCTGAATGCAAGCGCCTCCGCAGCAGGCTTTTCATTGATATTCGGCGAAATTTCCTCATTTGACGCGTTCCAAAGCGACCAATGGACAGTTACCGCAAGCTTTTCCATCCCCATAAGCATACAGGATGCAGAAGGCACTTTTCTTGTGCAAAAAACCCTGCATGCAAACGTCGCTGTCCCAATAGACGGCATATACGACCCGTTTGTGGCGCGCGAGGATGCAAGAAGGAGGCTTAACGCCTTCCCTGCCGCAGGCTCCATGTTTGCGCAAAAGCAGATTTTCCACAGCTCCACCTACGCTGTCCCTTCTGACGTTGCCCCGCGCATCATTGATGATGAGGAGGGCAATATTGCAGGCGGGCTGGGCTGGTTCTACGGCTCTGCCCTTGAGCTTTCGCAGGACGACATCCCAATGGTAAACGCCTCGGATGCACGCCAGTCCATACTTGTGAGCGATTACTACTCCGGGATTGAGGCGCATGGGCATGTTTTTGGCGCAGTTGCAATAACAAGCCTGCCCACAGAGGACATAATAACAGAAGAGAATGGCGGCTGCACGACAACAATAACGCAGGAAGAAGAATGCGTGAACTGCCGCAGGCGTGAAGTGGAGGTATGCAACGGCAACACCGTGCGCGACGACCTTGAAATAACAAACCACGTGAATTTCTCCTACATCGTAACGGACGGCCGCGGCTGGCTTGTAGGCGCAACCGCAGTGCCAACGGACAGCCTCCCGCACGTGCTTTTTGACAACGAGCACGGCACAAATTCCTTTGCGCAGGCATACGACGGATACCATCGCGTATTTGACATTGAAAAGCTGCGCGATATGGCAATATGCGGCTTGTACGTGCAAAACCCGCAATCCCTATCCTTTTTCCAGCGCATGCTTGATTTCCCAACACACTCGCTTCCCTCAAGCCCCCTTGGCATAGAGTCCTTTGTGGTTGGAAGGTGGGCGGGCGGCGCGGACGATACCCTGCACGACGAATACTCAAGGCTTGACCGCCAATTCTATGCTGGCGAGCAGGGAACGCGCATAAAGGGAATGAGCGGCTGCAAAAGCAGGGAAATGTGCTCATCCGAGGACGCAATAACGTATGGCGTAGGGCATTTCAGGCTTGACGCGGAAAGCATGGACGATTATATGGCAGGCCCAATAAGCTGCAACGGAACCTCGGGAGGGGGGTGCGGATGATGGCAACCCCAACCCCCAATTTTCTCCCCTGCGCAAAAGCGCACACAAAAGCGCAGGCAAGCATGGAGCTTCTCACGCTCATGGGCTTTGCGCTGATTTTTTTCATACCATTGGCGCTGCTCTTTTTCGCAACCTCGCAAAACAGCACGGATGAGGCTGCAATTGCGCAGGCGCGCCTTGCAGGCAGGCAGCTTGCGGACAACGCAGGAGAAGTGTATTTGCAGGGAGCCCCGGCACGGCGGGAGATAATGGTGAATTTCCCCGCAAGCTTGCAGGACGTGCGCATAAACGGCTCGGAGATTGTTTTTTCCCTTTCAACCTCAAAGGGGCGGCTTGACATAGTTACCAGTTCATTTGCAAACCTTACTGACGGAACCCCCTCGCTTTCCTCAATGCAAAACCCAAACACATTGCGCATAAGCCAAGGAAGCCGGCTTATAATATTGCAGGCGCGCCTTCTTGCCTCAAAAAACACAGTGGTGGAGATTTTCCATGGATAGCGACTCTCTTTTCCCTCACATGCATTCCAAGGCGCAGGCGGCAGTTGAGCTGCTTGCATACTGGTCTTTCTTTTTCCTTGCATTCGTAACAATGCTTGCCTACCTTACTACTATTTCGCAGGCAGAGCTGCATCAAAAACAGTACGAGCAGGCGGCAGAATACGCGCACGAGATTGGCGGCTATTTTGATTTTGCAGTGCGCGCAGGGAGTGGCTTTGCAGGAACCTTTCCGCTTCGCAGCGACATAATGGGCAGGCCCTACTACGCCACTTTTAGCAGCAGCGGCAATCTGTATGTGGAGTGGGAGGCGCAAACAGCGCAAAAAGTGGACCTTGATACGCAGGCAGGCTTTGTGCGCTTCACAAACAAGAACGGCACAATCTCCATATCGCAGGCAGCAATGCCGCAGCAAAACCAGCAGTTAAACCAAGCAGGCTGATAATATGCAATTTTCCAAAAAACCCATCCAAAACGCCGCAACAACCAACGTGCGGCACACCACAAAGGGGCAATATTTCTCCTTTGACGCGCTCATGTCCGCTCTCATACTTGTGCTTGCGGTTTCCCTTCTAAGCGCATACTGGTTTGGGGTGCAAAACAATTCCCTTCAGCAGGAAAGCAGGATGCTCTCGCGCGCACTTTCCATTTCAGACTCTCTTCTCACAAGCGGCTCGCCGCCGGACTGGGAGGATGCGGACTCGGTGCGCTCCTTCGGGCTTGCATACGAACTCAACAGCTCCCTTTCAGAGGAGAAAATAAACGAATTAACATCCTATCTTTCCAACGACGCAAACTATGCGCTTTTCTCAAGCCAGCTCTCAGTTCCCAACGTTTTTGTGAACATAACATCGCTTGACAATTCCTTTAACTACCATTTTGGCAGGCAGCCGGCCGAAAACGCCCGCCAATCAATAGTTACGCGCGTTGCGCAAATGCACGGCACAATGGCATCCATGCGCATAAGCGTGTGGAGCAGTGCGACCGCAACACAGCCGTCATAACTCTTCCAGTTCTGCGACTTTTATAACAGCATTTAAATACCCTTTCCATCACAATATTTCCATGCCACTAACAGATGGACAAAGGTGCGAATTAATCTGCATATCCCGGGCGCTCCCAACCCTGCGCGCAGTTCCAACAATTGAAAACATACGCAATTGCCCGGGCGTTAATCGGGAAATTTTTGACTCCATGTGGGCAACGTCCGCCAACCGCTCCAAAATAGAACACCTCATAAAAAACTGGATAAGCTGTGGCATGTCATTTGAGTTTTTCAAATCAGGGCTGCTTGGCACAGTGGGGCATCCTGTTTATATATCAGAGGCAACGCATGCACGCATTCATTCCGAGGCGCTAAGGATAATCTCACACGCAGACCAAACAACGCTCCAACGGCTTTCCAATATGAAAATGGATGCGGATTTTGTTGCAGATTTGTTTGGCGGCACTGCAGGCGAGATGCCATTTTTGCGCATGTTCCTTCTTCGAGGCGTTGCATTTGAAGCCGCAGTGCACCATGCAATACAAGAACGGCTTCACCCATCCCAAGAGTCCATCGCAGGGTCGCCTGAGGCGCACACTGCAAATGTCCGGCCCGTGTCAGTACGTGGCAGCGCAACCACACTCCGCAGTAGCGCAACCACAGCGCTTAATGCAACTCCATTACCAACAGTTGCACCCGGCACTGCTCATGCATACTCTGTCTCACCCGCAGCCCATCCGCCTGCTGAAAAAGACGCACAATCCTTGCATGGTGCCGGTGCAATGGCGCCAACGAACCAAATCCATTGGAAACAAATCTCCCACAAAGATTTTCTTGCCATCGTGCTGGACGCAATTTCCAACTGCAACGGGTTTGGGCTGGACGCCGAACTATACCTGATGGGAATCTCACGGGCAAAACTCTCCTTATTCACCCACCAATTTCCCGAAATGGCTGCGCAAATAGAGCACGCACGGGCAGAAAAAGCCCGCACAATGCCATTTGAAAAATTCCAAGTGCATTTTGCGCACCTGACGCACTCCTCCGAAGAGCTAAAAATGGCAGCATACGGGCGCATATATGAAAAAATCGCGTCGGAACTCCCATCCCTGCATTTTGTCCCAACAGACAATGCGCTTAAGGAGCATTTCCATTTTTCCGCGCTTACAATAAGATCGGCGCGCGAATATTTCCCCGAGCTTAATGCTCAAATACGCACCCATATACTTTCATTACCGCCTAGGGCTTTATTTGCTGTGGACCAAATCCAGCAGAATAGCCATGTAAAATCCGCAATGGACGAGCGCATAGGGCTTTTGATTCTTGGCGCAATAAAAAACGCCAAAAAACCCCCTTCAGACCTTGAGATTGCAAGAATGTTGGGAGCCGGCGATGCAACAATACGCGGCATCAAAACCCGCCTTGCGCGCTCCAACCCAAAATTGCTTGCCAGAATGGGCACGGAAACTGAAAAATGGATAAATCGCCTTCCGCATGAAGAGTTCTGTTCGCTGCTGCAGAAAATGCCCTCAGCCTCGGACGAATTGCGCAGCGCAATAGACAAGCGCATCACGCGGGAGGTTTTAACAAATGCAGTGGAGGCGCTTGAGGAAGGAAAGCATCCAACCATCTCGCTTGCAGCCCTTTCCAATATTTCCGGCTTTAGCGTTGATGTCCTCACAGGCTTCTTTAAACGGAATCCAGTTACGCGCACTGTCGTATGCCTCCTCAAGCCCCTTTCCGAAGGCAACACGGACGAAGCACTTGCAGGCATTTTGCGCACAACAAAACCGGAAATCGTGAAAGCAAGAACTCTGCTTGGGCTTCTACGCGGCAACGAAACCCCATCCAAAACAAGCACCCCATTGCTTTCAACAGAGCCGGCACAAAGATTTCTTGCGCTTTCACCCCCACTGGGGCTGCATTACCGCGCGCAAGAAAAAGGCATTGCCGGCACATCGTTCCATCCTCCCAAAAAAAGAATTCCGCATTCGCCCACGCAGCGCACGCCTTCCACGCGCCCCAACGCGGCTGTTAAACCTGCGCATGCGCACCACTCATCCGCCGCGCTGCCGGCTGTCACGCGCCCCAACGAAGCCGTTAAGCCCAACGCAGCCGCATCTTCAAAAACCGTGCCAGAAGCCGCATCTTCAAATGTGCAGCCAAACCCTTCTGCCCGCCCGGCATTACCCACCAGCCCACCTCCCATTCTTCATGCGCCCCCAGTAGAGCCCTCGCAGCCCACGCGCAACCCAGTGCGGCAAATCCCGCCTTCAGCAGTCAGTTCTGCTTCTTGCGCACCCCCTCACGCAGGTTATTCCCCTTTGGAGCTATCCCTGCTCTCTGACTATCTTAAGGGAAGGGTTCTTGATTTCAGCGGCAAATTAATCCCGCAGACGCCTTCGCGCACCAAAAACAAAAGTCCAACTGAAAATGTGCCGGCAGAAATAATTGAAGAATTGGCGCATGATGGCATTCCACTTGGCGCCTTAATGCCTGCTGGCGAAGGCGATTTGTTTTTAGGGCTCACGGGCAACGGCTCCAATCCTTTTTCCAACATGGCAGTTCTTACGGACCCCCACTCAAATTTTGACACAATATTTGTTGATTTGCGCACCTTGCCCGACACCTGCGCGCTGATTGGCGCCATAAACAATCTTCCTGACTCCAAAAAACTGGTAATCCTTGAATCTTCCGAAGCAATATGTTCCAGTTCTGCAATTTCCAAACTGGAACACGCGAATTTCACGTATTCCCGCCTTACGTGCTCCCGCAAGGAAACCTGCCTCTCTTTGGCAGTTTTTACAAAAAAATCCAACGCACTGCCTCTTAGCACCCTGCCAAGCCTAAGCGCAATCAGGGGCGCAATGCCCGCTCCAAAAATAAGCCCGCCACCTTCAAAGCCTCCACTCAGCAGCACCACGCTTCCCAGCCCTGCCTCTTTGCGCACCGCATAAGATGCTTGCAGCCCGCCCGAGCTTTGGCTTTTTAAAGAGTAGCCTCCAATACAGGATGTTTTTTACGAGGTGCTTTGAATGGCTGAGAAAAGACCGTTTGACATACTGAACAATGCGCTCAACAACAACGTCGTTGTGGGGATAAAGGGCGGGCTTGAAGTGCGTGGCATGATGGTTTCCTACGACGTGCACATGAATATCGTGCTTGAAAAGGCTGAGCAGCTAAAGGACGGCGAGGTAAAGCGCGGCCTTGGAACAGTGCTTTTGCGCGGCGACTCGGTAGTGTACATTTCGCCCTCATAAAAGTCGCATTTGGGCAAAACACATTGCGTGCGGCTCGCCCCTTGCAAAAACGTGCATCTTTAAATTAATTCCCAAACCACCCAAAACAGGTGGTTTTGTGGAAAACAGGTTCCTTGCATTTTTTATAATGGCTATTTTTGCAGCCTCTGCTTTTGCGCAGGCAACGACAAACATAGGCACATCAGTGCAAACAGCAATTGAAGTGCAAACAGCAATTGAAGCGCAGGCAGAAATTGAAATTGATGCAGAAGCCGAAACAGTGCAGGTGGCAGTTCCCTCCACTACATCGGCACCGACAGAATGCACAATAAGCGCCCCTCTCTCAAAGGAGCTCACCTCCCTTATGCAAATGCTTTCGGACGCGCAAAAGAAAGGGGAGCCAACAGAGCAGATAATGCAGAAAATATCCTCACTAAAGGAGGAAATATCAGCGCAGAGGGAAACGTGCTATGCAGGCGAAACGCAGCCGCAAGTGAAAGCCCCACGAGGGCAGGAGACAGTTGGAAGGCAGCAAGGCTCGGCGCGCATTGGGCGCGTTGCAACTGCCAATGCCCCTGACGCTGCTGAAAGAACAGACTACTGTGCGCAGCTAAGGCAATGGACTGAGAAATACGAATATTACGCGCAGGCATACGCCTCACCCGAACGCATGAAAGAGATAGGCGTAACTTCCGAGAGGCTTGATTCCATAACAACAGAGCTAAAATCCGGCATGCTGCGCCTTGAGGCTCTTTGCAGCGGAACAGTTCCAAGCACGGCATCCGCGAACACGGATGCGTCCATAGGCGTAAACACCGATGCACAAATGAAAACCGACCTCACTGTGCTCGGATACGTGGCTTTCTGGCCGGGCAAGGTGAACCAGCACCGCACCCTTGGTGGCAAATGGGAAACAGACCCAGACGGCGTTTCAGGCTCGAAATCAGACCAGCTGGAATACTGCCAAAAATGGTTTGAGGGTTCCAACGGCTTAAACTACGCGGGCTCTCAGTATATAGAAGGCTGGAAAGCCGCGGGCAACAGGAACAATTACGACCGCCATATAATAGCGTACGAATGCGTCAAAGAAAATTATATGCGCCTTACACCCGAATGGGAGCAGGAAGGCTCACCAACCCCTGTTGCACCAGCGCAAACAAGCGAGATAACAACATACTACGAGGACAAGCTCACAAAAATTATGGGCAGCTCAGGAGCACTTGAGGAGCAGATAGCCTCCCTTAAGGACTTGCGCACGCAAATAGACCTTCTCATTGAGGAGCTTTTGCAAAAGCAGCAGACAATAGAGGCTAGCGAATTCGGGCAGCTTGTGGAGGAAATGGAAATAACCCCCTCCTCAATAAACGCGGGCGAAGCCAAGGTTCCCTCAATAGGCAAGAAAATAAACGCAAAAATATCCGAAAAAACGCAGGTTCAAATTGAGGCAGTAAACGACAAGGTAGTGCTGCGGGACTCAGGGGCCGAAGCAACCACAACAGACATAACCGTCAGCAGCGAAGGCGTGAGCACAGGGGGCGCACAAATAAAAGTGTCCCCATCCGAAGCAGCACAAAAAGTAAAGGCAACCAAGAAGAAAATCAGCATTGCAGCAAACAATCAAAAGCGCGCAGTATACAATGTTAAGGGGCAGACAAACGCCAAGATTCTTGGAATACTGCCCGTAACAATGCAACGCAGCATTGAAATAGACGCGCAAAACGGCAATGTTCTTTCTGACGAGAAGCCATGGTGGGCTGCAGTTGCAGTGGATGACACTGCTGCAACCGAAGAGGCAGTTGTTGCAGAAGCGGCTGTTGCAGCGGAAGAGAAGGTTGCCGCAGAAGCGGCTGTTGCAGTAGAAGAGAAGATTGCAGCCGAAAACAAAGTTGCAGCAGAAGCCACCGCATCAAACTAAAATTCGCTGTGCTTTTGCATGGACACAGGGGGATTCGAACCCCCAGCCTCCTGCATGCCATGCAGGCGCGCTACCGTTGCGCCATGTGCCCTAAAGAAGTCGGGCATATTTGGTAAAAAGGGAATAAAAAGCCTCGCTGCACCTGCAAAGCGCACAAAATAAAAAATAAAGGGATTTACAAAGGCTTCCGCCGCCTGAAAATTGCCGCGCCTTGCGGAGGCACATGCGCCCACGCGCCCAAAGATGTTTTGGAATTCGCCAGCCCAAAGCAGCCTGAGGGCACAATTCCCCTGCCATTTGGTCTATTCCATCGCACTGTGGTCCCATCTCTCAATTCCAGCGTCCCGTCCGCCCTAACAGGATTTTCTTTAATTTGTGCCTGAGCCATTTTTGCCACCCCTCTCCAAATATTGTTTTCTGATTGCGCCTCTCCCTCTTTATAATATTTTTTGGCAGAAATATTCTTTAAAGAATATAAGCGCCCCCTGCACCGCAACAGTTTTAATGCTTAAATCCGATAGGTGCATAAGAGAGATGGCAAGAGGCAGGCAAGGGGTGCATATATGAAACTCGCAATAAACGGCTTTGGCAGGATTGGCAGGATGGTTCTTCGCGCAGCCCTCAAAAACGGCTCTTTTGGAAATGCGTTTGACTTGGTTGCAATAAATTCCACAGACGACCCCAAGCTCTCGCTGCACCTTCTCAAGTACGACACAGTGCATGGAAGGCTTAGCGAAGACGCAAAGCTGGAGGGAAATTACCTTGTGCTAAAAGGGAAAAAGATAGCGCTCCTTAACGAGCGCGACCCTGCACGGCTCCCATGGAAGTCCCTTGGCGTTGAGCTTGTGCTTGAATGCACCGGCGCATTCACCGAGAAAGACAAGGCAGCCGCGCACATAAGCGCAGGCGCAAAAAAGGTGCTCATCTCAGCCCCCGGAAAGGGGGTGGAGGCAACCCTTGTGCTCGGGGTGAACGATTTTGCATACGACCCAAAAAAACACTCCATAATCTCAATGGCAAGCTGCACCACAAACTGCCTTGCCCCTGTTGCAATGGTTCTTGATGAAAAGTTCGGGATAGAAAGCGGCTTCATGACGACCGTGCACGCATACACAAACGACCAGCGCACGCTTGATGTGGGCCACAAGGACTATAGGCGCGCCCGCGCCGCAGCCGTGAACATAATACCCACTACGACGGGCGCCGCAAAGGCAATAGGGGAAGTGCTGCCAAAGCTAAAAGGCAAGCTTGACGGCCTTGCGCTTCGCGTCCCGGTGCCTGACGGCTCAATGAACGACCTTACAGTGGAACTCTCAAAAGACGTTACAAAAGAGCAGGTTAATGCAGCCCTTAGAGATGCTGCGCAGGGAAAGCTCAAGGGCATACTTGAATACACCGAAGAGCCAATAGTAAGCTCAGATATAATAGGCAACCCGCACTCCGCAATAGTGGACGGCTTGTGCACAAGCGTAGTTGGAAAACGCCACGTAAAAGTGCTCTCCTGGTACGACAACGAGTGGGGCTATTCCAACAGGCTTGCAGAGCTGGCTGCAAGGATGTAACTCTTTTTAAACGCCGCCCATGAAATCTTCCCATGAAAACCGTTCTGGTAACCGGAGCTTCAGGCAGGATAGGAAGGCTTCTGTGCGCGCAGCTTTGCAAAAAAGGCTACACGGTGCACGCGCTCGTACGGAAGAAAAGCTCCCTTGGCGTGCAGCGCTCTTCTGCCGCGCGCAATATGCGGGCAAGGGGGAGCATAAAGGAGTTTGTAGGGGATGTGCTGGACTTTCCAAGCATTGCGCGCGCAGCAAAAGGAGTGGACGCGGTGGTGCATCTGGCAGCCCTGATAGACTCCGATGCGCCGCCCCAAAGGCTCTTTGAAGTAAATGTCCTTGGGACAAAGAATGCGCTCGCAGCAGCGCCAACAGGATGCAAGTTCATTTACGCAAGCTCAATTGCAGTATACGGGAGGAACCTCCCCCCACTTGCGGATGAAAACTCCCCGGCGCTTCCCTCCACAAACTACGGCAAAAGCAAATTCCTTGCAGAGGCATGCGTTCTTTGCGAGCAGGGAAGGCTGGACGTTGTTTCCCTGCAGTTTGGGGTGGTGTATGGCAAGGGGTTTGACGACGGCTACCACTCCGTATTCAAAATGCTCCAAAAAGGCAAAATGAAAATAATAGGGGATGGGGGAAATTCCCTTTCTTTTGTGCATGTGCAGGATGTGCTTTCCGCGCTGCTTCTTGCGCTTGAAAAGCCCTCCCCCTCCTGCATTTACCTCATAGTGGGGGAGCAAAAAACGCAGAAGGAGCTTCTCTCAATGGCTGCAAAAGAGCTAAAGGCCAAACCCCCAACACAGCACATAAGCAAGCACATGGCGCTTGCGCTTGCAAAACTAAGCGCCCTTTTCTCAAAACTTAAGGGCAAAAAACCCTCCCTTAATTACGACGCAGTTGAGATGATTTCCTCACACCGCTCATTTGACACGCATAAGGCGCAGGATGAGCTAAGCTGGAAGGCAAAGGTTAAATTAAAAGACGGCGTAAGGGAAATGGCGTGCGAATACCTCAAAAAAGCGGGCAAAGCCCAAAAGTAAAAAGCCGCAAAATGAAAACCCACAAACGGGCAAAAAGTTGCAATAATAACCGGCTCGGACTGCGGAATAGGCGAAGGGATAGCAACGGCATTTGCCAACGCAGGCGCAAGCGTTACAATATGCTCCCCGCACATTGAAAAGTGCGAGGCAGCGTGCGCAAAGCTGCGCAAATTCGGGGCAAAAGCCCTTGCGCTCCAATGCGACGTTTCAAAGGAGGAGCAGGTGCAAAGCCTTATCTCAAAGACAGTAAAGGAATTCGGCAGGCTTGACATAATGGTGAATAACGCAGGCGTCCTCCTTCAAAAGCCCCTTGACGAGGTGGAGAAAAAAGACATTGACTGGCAGCTCGGCATCAACATAAACGGCGTGCTTTTCGGCACAAAATACGCGGCAAAGCAGATGAAAAAGCAAAAAGACGGCGGCTGCATAATAAATATCGCATCAATCGCAGCCTTGGTGGGCTACCCAATGCTAAGCACATACTGCGCCTCAAAGGGCGCAATCGCAGCCTTTACGCGCGCAGCGTCCGCAGAGCTTGCTCCCCATAAAATACGCGTAAATGCAATTTGCCCCGGGCTAATAGAGTCTGAGATGACAAAGCCCATGCTGCAAGACGCAAAAATGCGCGATGAATTCTTAAAATCAATACCGCTTCGCATTGTAGGGCAGCCGTCAGACATCGGATACGGCGCGCTTTACCTTGCGTCTGAAGAGGCGCGCTATGTTAGCGGCATTTCCCTTGTAATAGACGGCGGAGAAATAGCAACGACCTAAGGTGAATTTTATGAAAATCGGAAAAACAGAGCAATACATAAACGAGCAAATAGAAAAGAAGGGCGGGCTGCTTTTTGCGCTCATAGACCCTGTGGACTACAAAACCCCCCAAGATGCAATACGCGCAGGAAAGGAATCCGCAGAGGGCGGCGCGGACATAATGCTCATTGGAGGCAGCATGGGCGCACAGGGCGAGCTTCTTGACACTGTTACAAGGGAGATAAAGAGCGCCTCAAGCGTCCCAGTAGTGCTTTTTCCGGGCAACATAAGCACCCTCTCAAAATATGCGGATGCGGTCTATTTCATGTCCCTTCTTAACAGCCGCAACCCATACTGGATTTCAGGCGCGCAAATGCTTGCCGCAAATGCGGTGAGAATTTCAAAAGTTGAGCCCCTTCCGGTGGGATACATTGTGGTTGAGCCCGGCGGAACAGTCGGATACGTTGGCGACGTAAACCTTGTGAAGCGCGACAAGCCCCAAATAGCAGCAGCGCACGCGCTCGCGGCGCAGTATTCAGGCTCAAGGCTTGTGCTTACTGACGCAGGCAGCAACCCGCGTGAGGGGCACATCCCCCTTGAAATGGTAAAAGCGGTTTCCTCAGTGTGCGAAGTCCCTTACATAGTTGGCGGCGGGGTGCGCACAGCAGCAGAGGCCACAAGCGTGATAAAAGCCGGCGCGGATGCCGTGCAGGTGGGAACCGCCCTTGAGAGCGGGGGCAACCTAAAGAAACGCGTGGAAGAAATGGCAAAGGCAATACACGAGGCAGGAAAAGGCAAGAAATAAACGCGGTGGGCAAATGGATGCGCAGCTTTATGCAACTCTAAACAAAGGCTGGAAATCCACGTGCAGGGTTCTTTTTGGCAAAGAGATAGGGGAGCTGGAAAAATACGAGGAGTGGCTGGGGGAATATCTCCCTCCTGTTGCAAAGCGAAGGTCGCACCTGAGCGGCAAGAAAGTGATAGTCGCCAAGGACTCATACCCTAAAAACGCGCGCTTCATCTCCGAGGACGAGCTCACAACGAACAGAAGCTACACTCTTTCCATAAACGACATAAAAGACGTGGATTCCATAATGCGCGCACTTTGCGAAAAATGCGAATACACAGGCAACCGCTTCCTTGGCAATTCCGCTCACATGAGCGAGTCCGACATAGTGCTTGACTCTCAATACGTGCACAATAGCACGAACATTGAGCAGTCCACCTACATATACTCTTCCTACATGATGCGCAGGGGCAGCAAATACTCATACGGAAGCGGCTGGACAGCAGCAGGGGAATTCACTGTGCGCTGCGTTGCAGGCATAAACCTGCGCCGCTGCCTAGAGTCCCATGCAGTGGCAGACTGCTCGGACACCTACTTCTCTTTTGACTGCCACGGCTGCACCGACATTCTATTCTCATTCGGGCAGCGCAGCAAAAACCACATGATAGGCAACCTGCCTCTTGCAAAGGAAAAATACGCGCAAATAAAAGCAAAGCTCCTTGGGGAAATTGCAGCAGAGCTTGAAAGTAAAAAATGCTTCCCCCCACTTTTCGCCCTTGTCCCGAAAATGCCGCCAAAAAACCTCCCAAAAATAACCCCCTCCCTCCCAAAAGACGAAAAAAGCATGGCTGCAATAGAAAAGGGCTTTTCCTCAACCTACGGCGTAATACTGAAAAGCAAGCCCTTCAGCATATGCGACTACGAGGAATGGCTTGAGAAAAACACAGTGCGGGTTGTGCCTGTGCAGTCCGCTTTTGGAAATACAACTTACCTTCCGCAGAATTTTCCTGTTTTCAGCCTGCTGCCAAAGCACCGCCTCATAAGCGTATTTGAGTCCATTGAGGCTGGCAAATCTCTCCATGTGCGCGAGCAGTCCCTTTCCAGCCTCCCTTCCCTCCTAAAGGAGCTTGGCAATATAGCTTTCTTTACCGCGGAATTCTACAATGGCGAAAACCGCAACATAATAAGCGCGCCCCATGTGCTGCACAGCGCAAACGTGTACAAAGGCTATGAGGCAACGTATTCTGAGCATTCAGGCTGCACCTCGCTTTCGTTGCACTCCAAATACGTATATGGCTGCCACCGCATAATAGACTCCCAGTTTTCCCTCAAATGCTACAATTCCCTCTACCTTAACCGCTGCCTTGAGCTTGACGGCTGCACAAAATGTGCGGACTCATATTTTTGCCACAACTGCGAAGGCATGTCCGATTCCATGTTCTGCTTCAATGCAAAGGGAAAGCGCTTCTCAATAGGCAACACGGATTTGCAGCGGGAGAAATATGCGCAGGTGAAAGAAATGCTGCTTTCGCAGATGGCGGGCGAGCTTGACAAAAACAAATCCCTCAAATGGGACATTTACAATATAGGTGCTAAAAATAGTTAACTTTATATGCTTTATTTAACTAATTTTTAACTATGTGGTTAAATTTTAGTAAAATTGAACTTGAAGTGCTGCACATGCTTTGCGAAGGGAGCGCAAGCGCCGGAGAGCTGGCGAAGAAGCTGCGAAAGAAGAACAGCTTTATTTCGCGCACTTTGGGAAAGCTTAGGCAAAAAGGGATGGCAGTTAAGGGCAGGCAAGAAATCTCACTTTCCCAAGCGGCGCAAGCGCAGAGCTTTAAGCGGCTTTATGATTCAAGGCCGGATGCAAAAATAGAAGCATGGTTTTGCAGCAGCGCAATGGATGTGCTTATAGTGCTTGCGGGTTTCAACGAAGGCTGCGAGCTTGGGGCGCTTGTTGCTGAAATAGGGTGCTCAAAACCTACCATGTTCAAAGTGCTAAAGCGATTCTATGCAGCAGGCGTTGCAACCAAAAGAGGCAGCAAGGCAATGATAAGCGACAGATTGGTGAGAGAGTTTGCAGAAAATTACGCAAACGGGCTCCATCTTCTTTTGCTTTCGCAGGCGAAGGGGCATAACGGTTCAATACGAGTAAGGAAAAACGTAGTAGCGAGGACAGACGCAAAAGGGGTTCCGCACTATTTCTCACAGACGGGGCTTTCTGCACTCGCAAATATGGGATTGGAAGCAGTGCTGACTTCGTATAATGACTTTTATTTCAATCTCGATATGAGGGAAAGAAATGTGGGCGCAGAAGAGGCATTTGTGCATGCGCTTCTTCTGACAACGATGCAGCAACATCAGGACAAGACAGTGCTTGCAATTTTCCTTAATAAGAACATGAGGAAATTGAATATCGGGAAGATGCGGGAGCTTGCAAAGGAATACAATATCCTAGGGGAGCTTGACACCATGCGCCAAGCTCTTGATTATGCACAGAAGGCAAGATGATATGGCAAAATTATTTGGCAAAGAGGATTTGCTGGATGTCTTTAGGAGAGTTGGGGCTGCGCTCGGAAAGGAAGCTTCCGTTTTCTTGCTGGGCGGCGGAGCGATGTGCTTTCGCAACCAGAAGCCCGGCACAAAGGACCTTGATTTGGTATTTTTGGATGGAAAGGATGCGGATGAGTTTTCCAAGTGCGCAGTTAAGATTGGGTTTTCAAGGCCAAAGAGCCTTGAGTTGGAATACAAGCTGATGGGCGCATGCAACATATTGGAGAATGCAAATGAATTTCGGCTTGATATTTTCTGCGAGACCGTATGCGGAGCGCTGAATTTAAGCAAAAGCATGGCAAAAAGAGCGGAACAATTTGGAAAATTTGGCAAGCTCACAGTGCTGCTTGTTTCAAATGAGGATGTAGTTCTCTTCAAAGCAATAACGCAGCGCCCAAGGGACGTGGAAGATATTGTCGCCGTTGTGCGCGGTGCGAACGTAAATTGGAACATAGTGCTCTCGGAATGCAAGGCACAGAGTTTGGAGCACAAATGGTATGGGCTTGTTTACAACAAGCTTGTGGAAATTGAGGAGAAGCACGGGGTAAGCGCTCCAATAATGGACGCACTACTGAAGCTTGACAGGAAAACAATACTTGAAGAGGCTTATTCAAGCATGCGCGGCAAAGGCATGGGGAGCGGAAAGGCGCTTGCGGAACTTAAAAAAATGGGATTTACGGAAAAAGAATTGGGGCACTTGGAAAGAAAGAGCTAAAGCAATATGGGTGTAACGGAATGAAATCCAAAACTTACGACGCAGTGAACAAGGCTTGGAAGAGCACGTGCAAGGTGCTTTTTGGCACCGAGGTGGGAGAGCTTGAGGATTTTGAAAAATGGCTGAACTCCCACATGCCAACGCCCCAGCTTGAAACCTCCTCTTTCTCAGGCAAATCCGTGGCACTCCCGTGCAGCGATTATGGCAGGCACGATTATGCCAAAGGCGCGCACTTTACAAGCTTTGACGAAATCAAGTTTGGCACTAAATTTAAGCCGCTTAACATAAACGAGGTAAAAGACATAGACATGATAATAGCCGCCCTTGGCGAGCGCCTTGCCTACTGCGGCAACATAGTGCTTGGCAATTCAGCATACGTAGAGAAAAGCGCGGACGTGATAAACTCCAGCTTTGTCCTGTCCTCCTCCCTTGTAGGGGACTCAAGGTACATATCCCACAGCATCTGGGTATATGAGAGCCAGTACTGCTTTGGGAACTTTGGCGCATGGAAGAACATGCACTCCATAATGCTCAGTGGCGGGGAATATGTGCGCTGCTTTGAGTGCCATTCCGGGGAGGTAAACTCGGATTGCTACTATTGCGGCAGCCCGAAAAACTGCTCCAATTGCATGTTCTCCTTTGGGATACAAAACAAGCGCAACATGATAGGCAACCTTGAGCTTCCAAAGGAAAAATACGCGCAAATAAAAGCCTCCCTTACCTCGCATATGGCAGATACGCTGCGCAAGGAAAAAAGGATTTTCTCGCTCTTTGACATATTGGATGGCTGCCGGAAATACCCCCATGAAAAGCTGCAAATGCCTCAGGAAGAAAAACAAAAGCCATTTGACATAACGCCCATTGAAAAATCCTTTGGTGCAACCACGGGAATACTTCTTGGAAAGCCGCTTTGCGGCATTGACTCCTATTCAAGGTTCCTGCAACGGCACGTGCCTTCAAACAAGCACATCGCATCCCCTTTCAGCGGCCAAAAAGTCGTGCTCGCAGGCTACCGTGCTTTTCTTTCAAGCCTTTACAACCTTGAGGGCAGGATGGTTACAGAAAGCGAGGTAAGGCAAATAGGGAAGCTTCCCTCCAAAATGGAAAAAATAAGCAAGATGCAGGCAACTATGGGCTCAGTGTGCGAAACGCTCCATGAAATAGCATACAGCGACCTTGACAAGCAGTATGGGAACAACACAAACAACTTTGACTGCTCCGTGGTGGTGAACGCGCACGACTGCTACAAGGGCTCTGCATATTCGCATTGCAAAAAATGCGCCTACTCTTTTTGGCCATTTGGCTGCGAACAGGTGTTCGGCTCCTACAACTCTTGGAACTGCCAGTTTTGCATCAACTGCTACAACTCAAAGAAGCTTTCAAGGTGCTTTGAAACCGACTGCTCCTACGAATGCTCGGACGGATACTTCCTGCACAACTGCGAGAACGTGCGCGATTCCATGTTCTGCTTTAACACAAAGAACCTGCACAACGCAATCGGGAACGCGCAGCTTGAGAAGGGAAAATATTCCGGCATCAAAGATGCGCTCGTATCCCAAATGCATGCGGAGCTTGAGAAGAAGAAAGGCTTAAAATGGGACATTTACAATATAGGTGCCGGTAAGGCCTAATGGATTTGCAGCAGTCTTTTGACACAACGGCAAAGGTCCTTTTCGGCCAGCCCATAGGGAAACTTTCGGATTTCAGGGATTACCTTGGGGAAATGGTGCTTCCCTACCAGACAAAAAAATCCTTTCTTTCAGGCAAGCAAGTGATGGTTTCGCACCGGTTTTACCCCAAGGATGCGAAATTCATTTCACAGGAGGAGATAGCGCAGCTAAAATTCCAGCCGCTCTCCATAAACGAGATAAAGGACATAGATTCGCTCCTTTGTGCAGTGTCAGAGCGCGCAATATACTGCGGCAACAAGCTGCTTGGGGAAAACACCCTTGTGCAGGGCGTTGACAATTGCGTGGATTGCAATCATGTTGAGCATTCGCACAACGTTTTCAGCATAAAATACGGCGCATACCTTTCCTGCCTGCGCGAATGCGAGCACGTTTTCGGGGTTTTCGGCTTCCCCCGCTCCTCATTTTCCATGCGCTGTTTTGATGGGATAGGGACAACCCGCTGTTTTGAGTCCTATTACTCGCGGGAGCTTGCGGATACCTACTATGCATTCAACTGCGTGGGCTGCTCGGATTGCATTTTCGCGTTCAATTTGCGCGGCAAACGGCACACAATAGGCAACCTTGAGCTTCCAAAAGACAGCTATCTTGAACTCAAGAAAAAGCTTGTTTTTGAAATGGGCGCACAGCTGAAGAAAAACAAGAGGCTATTTTCAGTAGTGGACATCGCATACGCAGGCCGCGACCGCAAAACAATAAAGGAAGACGAGGTTCTTTTTGATTCGCCAGTGCCGCAAAAAGTTGAGGAGGCATTCAGGAAAACAACAAAGCTCGTGCTTGGGAAGGAGCTGCAGGGAATAAAGCAGTTTGAAGGCTGGCTGCAAAAATGCGCCCTCACGGTAAAGAAAATAAAAGGAGCGCTTGGCACTCCCACTTACAAGGTGGACGGCCTTCCATTCGCATCGGATATCCCTGCTGACCGGCTGCTCACCCTTGGCGAAGCCCTTTCATTTTCCGAAAAAAACAAAATAAGCCTAAAAGCCGGAGAATCCCTGTCTTTGCATGAAACGCTTTTGCGCGTTGCAAAAATAGCGCGCTTCAGCCTTGAGTTCATTGACGGGTGCAGCGAGAACTGCGTGGACGTCCCAACAATATTCACGGGCTTTGACTCGTACAAAACATACGACATTACCCATTCCAAATATTCCGCATATGCCAGCGTCGCAGTGCACTCCGAATACATCTTCGGCGGGCACCTGCGCATGCTTTACTCCCAGTTCTGCATAAACTGCTTTGATTCCACAAAGCTTAATTCCTGCTTTGAGGTTGATTGCTCATATTCGTGCAGAAATTGCCTATTCTGCCACAACTGCGAGAACCTCTCCGACTGCATGTTCTGCTTCAATGCAAAGAATTTGCGCTACGCGATAGGCAATGTGGAAGTTGGCAGGGAAGGGTACATGCGCATAAAAGGCATTCTCCTCGCGCACATCCAAAAGGAGCTTGAGGAAAAGAAAAGGCTGGGCTTGAACATCTTTAACTCTGGCGCAAAAAGCGCAGGAAGTGCCTGAATGTTAAGAATAAGCGAAACTTATAGTATTTTATAATTAACGTTCATTATATACCCATGGACCTCCCGCTGCAAAACCGCCTCAAGAAACGGGCTCATGCCGAGCTTGCGAGCCTGCAGGACGAGGTAGTGGACATCCTCTACAATGTTGCCCCAAAAGCGGTTTTCCACGGCGGAACGTGCATCTGGCGTTGTTATGGGGGAAGCCGTTTTTCGGAGGATTTGGATTTCTACCTCGCGCTAGGCGCGTTTGATGCACAGAGCTTAAAGGCAGCGCTTCTTGCGCGCGGGCTTGCGCTTGACAAGTTCAAGCAGACGCAGAACTTAATGTACGCGAAAATCTCCTCGGGTGACGTGCAGGTTCGCCTTGAAATAAACCTTGCAGCAATGAAAAGCCCTGTTTCAAGGGCGTATGAAAAAACAGATGGGGCATTTATGGAAGTCCTTGCGCTAAGCGCAGAGGGACTTTTGGCTGAAAAATTCGCGGCATACGCAAACAGGAAGCTCGTGCGGGACATTTATGACGTGTTTTATCTCAGCAGGATTGCGCAGGCGGACAAGGAAACCGCCACACGCATAAGTGGCTTTTTGAAAAACCCCTTTGCGCCGGCTGACTACAAGAACCTGCGCGCAATCGTGTATGCCGGCACAGTTCCAACCTATGCACAGATGCTTGAAGCCTTGCGGGGGCGTTTCCCATGAAATATGCAAAGGAGTTCCGCGATAAATTTGCCAAGAGGCGCAGCTTCAGCGCGCGCGACGTCGCGCTTTATTTCAGGCAGAAAGGGCTTTCAGCGCAGTACAGGCGCGTGCTTTTGCACAACCTAGTGAAGAAAGGCGGGCTTAAGCGGATAAAACGGGGGGTTTACACGTTCTCCAATGATATAAGCTGCGTGGGGTTTGCATATTCCCCATTTTACTACGGGCTGCAGGATGCGCTTTCAATGCACAACTTATGGGAGCAGGAGGCAAACCCCATAGTGATAACGCCGCAAAAGGCAAGGCAGGGCATGCGCTCCTTTTTGGGGAACAACTACCTTGTGAGAAGGATAAGCCGCCGCATGTTCTTTGGCTTCTCGCACGTGCGCCACGGAGGGCAATTCGTGCCTGTTTCGGACGTTGAAAAAACGCTCATAGACTTCTTCTATTTCCGCGAGCCGCTTTCAAAAGATGCACTGGCGGAAATAAAAGGGAAACTGGACAAAAAAGTGCTTGAGAAATACCTTAAAAAATGCCCAAAACGGCTGCGGGGAACAATAAGAAACGCGCTCAAGTGAGCTTATGGACATAAATTCCGCATGGAAAAGCGCATGCAAGGTCCTGTTGGGAGAAGAAATAGGGGAAATTCAGCAATACGCAGGATATTTGCAGAAATACGTTGAGCCGCTTTCAGAAAAAACATCCGCGCTCTCAGGCAAAAAAGTGCTTGTTTCCTCTTCTGATTTTTGCAAAGGGGCGAAATTCATATGCAATGAGGAGCGAGAAGCGTATGCGAAAATGCTTGCACAGCACAAAATCGGAATAAACGACATGAAGGACATTGATTCCATGCTTGGCGCGCTTTCCGAGAGCCTGTATTACTGCGGCAACATTGTGCTTGGCAATTCCGCTTTTGTGCAAGAGTCTAACAGGTGCGTGAACGCATACTACTGCTTTCGCTGCGACGACGTATACGATAGCAAGTACGTTGCATATTCGCGCGAAGCGCGCTACTGCGAATACGTGTTCGGTTCCAACCAGCCCGGCGAATCTAAGTTCAACATAAAGGGAATGGGTGTATGGAGGGCAGTGCGGTGCATGGAAGTGATGCGCGCAATGGCATGCTCGGACTGTTACTATAGCGCCAACATAGAGGACTGCTCGGACTGCATGTTTTCCTTTAACCTGAGAAGCAAGAGGCGCATGATAGGCAACAACTCTCTTTCAAAGGAGGAATACGAAAAACTAAAGGCAAAGCTCATTTGGGACATGTGCGAAACGCTCTCGCGCAAAAAAGTGCTTCCCTGCATAGCCGACATAATCGCAGGAGGGCAGTTGGCAGGCACGGAGAAGTCCCAGCAGCTCCCACCCTCAGAGCCAAGCGAAGAAATAGAAAAGGCATTCGGGCAAACCTCAAGGGTGCTTTTTGGAAAGCCGCTTTCCAACATGCGCGCTTACGGGAAATGGCTGCAGCAGCACGTCCCAAAATACGAGAAAGTGCGTTCCGCAATAAGCGCCCAGCCAGTGTGCATACCAGCGTGGGTTTTCTACAAGCCCGCACGCGCAAAATGCGTAACAATAGAGGAATCCCTCGAGCTTGGGAAGAAATGCGTCCTTGCAAGCAGGCTTGAAAAGCTTGGTGTTTCCAGCGCCGCAGCACTCCTCAAGGAAATAAGCTTCATTGCCCCTGACATACGCGTGAGCAACAACTTCAACATAACCGACGTTGCAACATGCGGCTACACTTCGGATTGTGCCTACTGCTCAGTATGCGCGTTCAGCAAACACTGCGCATACTCCTACTGGCCGCGCCAGTCTGAGCACATATTCGGCTCCTCGCTTGCGTTTTCCTCCCAGTTCTGCCTAAAATGCTATCACTCCTCCAGCCTGAGCCGCTGCTTTGAGGTATCTGATTCCTACTCCTGCTCCGATTGCTATTTCTGCCACAACTGCGAGAACCTCTCTGACTGCATGTTCTGCTTCAACGCGAAGAATTTGCGCTACGCGATAGGCAATGTGGAAGTGGGAAGAGAGGAGTTCCTGCGCGTAAAAGGCATTCTCCTCGCGCACATCCAAAAGGAGCTTGAGGAGAAGAAAAAACTAGAACTGGGCATATTCAACATTGGTGAAAAAAAATGAAAGGCGAAATTTACGAAATGCTCAACAAGCAATGGAAAAGCGCGTGCAAAGTGATCCTTATGCAGGAAATCGGGGAGCTTAAAGAATACGAAGGCTGGCTGCGCGAAAGCCTTGAGCCGCTTTCAATTGAAAAATCAGGCATTTCGGGAAAGAAAATTCTTGCTGTAGGGAATTATCCAAAAGGCATAAAATTCATAAGTTTTGACGAGGTTGACCAAGGAAAGAAATTCCAGCCATTAAGCATAAACGACATCAAGGATATTGACGGCATCGCGGATGCGGTGCGCGAGCGGGCTTCTTATTGCGGCAACATCGTGCTTGGCAATTCCTCACAAATAGAGCATAGCACAGGAATAGAAGACAGCCATTTTATGCTTGGCTCGCACACATTCCACAAATCCGAGTATATCGCACATTGCACGCTTGGAAGGGAAACGAGCCATGCGTTTGGCTCTTCCTTCATCGGAGAGTCAAGCTTTCTGATAAAATCCGACAACATATGGCGGACAGCCCGCTGCTTCTGCTCTTCGTGGGTATACGAATCTTCGGATGCGCATTACTCACACGGGCTAAACGGCTGTTTTGACTGCATGTTTTGCTTTGGGTTAAGGGGGGCTAAAAATTGCGTAGGAAATGTGCAGCTTGAAAAGGGCAAGTATGCCGAGCTTAAAACAAAGCTTCTTGTGGAAATAACAGCAGAGCTAAAGAAGAGGAAAAGATTGGCATTTGTTACTGAAATTGTGCCAAAGAAAAAAACCACTCTGCAGTTTCGCCCTACACCCGAAAAAGCCAAAGAAAGCGATTTTGGCGCAATTGAAGCCGCATTCTCAAAAGCCTGCGAACTCATCTTTGGCAGGAGCATAGGAAGCATCCTGCCACTTGAAAAATACCTTTTAAGGAACGTGCGCGGCTCAAGCGCGCATTCCTCCGCACTTAGCGGAACGCCTGTTTTTGCAGGAAGCATGCAGCTTGATTTGGAGCGCGTGAAAACAGGCAGGCTTGCAACATTTTACGAGCTTTTGGGAATGTCAAAAATAAGGGAATCCCCAGAAGGCGTTAAGATGGAAAATATCCGGCTTTCAAACATCCAGAATCTCATTGAGCCCATAGCATATTTTTCAACAGAGGAGGAAACGCAAAGCAAAAACATAATAGAATGCCCGACTGCCAACTGCGCATCCGATTGCTTCAGGTGCAACCGCACATACTATGTAAAATATTGCGCGCTTTCTTTCTGGCCACGCAATTCGGAACACATGTTTGGATGCGATTCAACAAGGAATTCCTCCTTTTGCATAAAATGCCATAACTCATACAAACTGGGCAGGTGCTTTGAGGCGGACACTTCCCAAAATTGCACGGGCTGCTATTTCATACACAACTGCGAGAACGTGCACGATTCCATGTTCTGCTTCAACGTGAAGAACCTCAGGTATGCGATTGGAAACGCGGAAGTTGGGCGGGAGAAATTCATGCAGGCAAAAGAAGCGCTGCAAAAATATATCATTGAAAGGCTTGAGCGCAGCAATGCGCTTGAGCTTGACATCTTCAACATTGGGCACTGCAAAAACTAGGCTTTCTTTCCCTTCTTGGAGCTTGGCAGCTTTTTCTTTGCCGCTCTTTTCGCCTTTGCAGCCGCAGGCTCTTTTGCGCGCGAAGATGAGGCAGGCTTTTTCTTTATGCGCTCTATCTGCTCAAGCAGGGAGCCCTGCTCTGGTTTTTCCTCTCCTTCAGCCTCTTCATCCTCAGCCGCCGCCCCGTCCTCCTTATCATCGCTTGACATGAGCTCGCTTTCCCCCGGCAACTTTTCTTGCTGCTCTTCGCTCTCATTCTCAAAGGGCTTTTCCTCCTCTTGCTGCTTTTTATTTTCCCCAGTGTCCTTTTTCCATTCCCATGCAAATCCCGCAGCCTTTTGTTTTTCTTCTCCTTCCTCCCCCTCAGCCTTTTCCCGCGCACCATCCTCATTTTCTTCCTGCGCATCAGAGGAAGCATTTTCCACCCCATCGCCTGCCCCTTCCTCCACGTGCGCTTTTTTAGCGCGCCTTTTCCCCTTTGCAGGCTCCTCTTCCTCCCCCTCAAGCTTTCTTAAGTCCTCTTCAATTTTGAAGTCCATCCAGCTGGGTTTTTCCTTTTCTTCCTCCAAATGCCGCCCTTGCGCCCCTGCGCCCTTTTCCTGCATTTGGGAATGCCCTTCCTCCTCTTGCATCACGGCATTTGTCTCTTCCAAGCTTTCCCCGCGCCCGCTTGAATTTTCTTCCTGAGCAGCTTCCGTGAAAGGCTTTTCCCCATGCCCCTTTACCCTGTCCCTCTCAGCCGCAATTTTGGCGTATTTCTCAGCCATCTGCTGCGACGTTACGCTGCTTTCGGAATAGCCCCAGCGCGCAACGTCCACGACCTTGAGCTTCATGGGCAAAATGTATTTTTTCCCATCATAAAGGCGCACCATGCATTCGCGCTGGTGCAATCTCACGAACATTTCCTTCTTTGACTCTTCTATCTCGGTCTGGCTTCTTGCCTTCTTGAAATACTCCTCCACCTTTATCTCCATTATGGAGCTTATCATCGTCGCATCCTGCCTATTGAGCTTGAACGCAATTATGTTGCGTATGTTGGATATTATGCTGTCGTGCACCTCTTTTGTGAGTTGCCCCAAATACTGCATTGAAATGTACGCATAGAGGTTGAACTTGCGCGTTTCCGCAAGTATGTCCTTTACAACGCGCGTTTCCACCCTCTGGAACTCGTCCATCACAAGTATTGTGGGCTTTCCAAGCTTCTCCGTAATCGCAAGTATGTACATCTGGTTTATTATCGCGCCGGCCAAAAAGTTTATCATCCGTTTCCCAAAGAAATTCGGGTTAAAGGATATTACCGTAACGCGGTTTTTCTGTATTAAATCGTACAAATTCTCCCGCTTTTTGTCCCCTCCCAAATAAAGCTCGTATTCCCCGACAAAATTCAGTATGGGCAGCACCGCATCATTGAAATGGTGTATGTAAATGTCATTGAACTCCTCGTCAAAGAAGCGCTTTACCTCGTCGTTGTTTGTTTCCGACACAAATTCCGCCCTTTTGGATGAGTCCGTAAGAAGCAAGCTCACGTTGCGCAAATCCATCTTGTCTATTGCGGAAAGAAGGTGCACCGCATAAAAGAGCACCCTTTCGGAATATTTGTTCTCCTGCCCTATTGTGGAAGAGAGAAGCTGCGCTATAAGCTGCGTCATAAGCGGGGTTTTCACCCCTCCCACGTCCAATGGCTCAATGTAGTTGTCTATCAGATTCACTACTTTTTCATTCGGAAATACCTTGAGGAACTCCCCGTGCGGGTCAACTATCACAAAGCGCACATCATCTTTCTGCTTTGCCTCTATTGCGCGTATGAGCGCAAAAAGCGCCTTGCTCTTGCCGGTTCCCGAGGCTCCCACTATGAGCGTGTGCTGGAAAAAGTCAAAGTTGTCCACACCCAAGGTCATTCCCGTCTCTTCAAACACCGGGAATTGCGAGGAAAGCGACATCCTCTTGGGTATGGGCTCAAGAACCTCAACATACACGGAAGGGTTTTTTTCCATGTCCACTATCATGAAGCGCTCCGGGGTCGTGCTTATTATTATGCATTTGCGCCCTGCCTCATCCACGGCAGTTCCAAATCCCCAGTATTTTCCCAGCACCTTTATCACGCGCAAATTAACGTCTTCCATGCTTTCCTTGAGCGCAAAGGACAAAAAATCCTGGCTGCCCATGAGCATGTAAAATTTTGGCGGGAAAATGGAGCCTTTTTTGCGCACCACTTCCAATGGCTCGGAAAGCTTGTAAGGGAAAACAAGCATGGAAATGCCGTCCATGCCCCTCCGGTCGCGTATGAAAAAGTGCACTGTATTTAGCTTGCGCTGTATGAATATGTTAAGGGGGTTGATGGAGAAAATATCGGAAAAATCAATAAAGCCAAACAACGGAAGGCGCGTTTTTGTGAGCTGGTTGAAGAAATTCAGCACATCCTCGGCCTTTATGTTCACCGTGTAAAGGAGAACCTCCCGCACGCTATTTTTGCCTCCCATATCACCCTTTTTAGCCTCAATAGTTTAAAAATCAAAGCTCCGTATTCACCCCATGAAAACCCAAAACAACGTGGACGGGGAAATTTACGTGTGCGACACCTCCGTGATAGTGGACGGGCGCATACTTGAGCTTGTGCAATCCGGCACCATACACGGCTCAATACTCATTTCAAAGGCAACCCTTGGGGAGCTTGAGCATCAGGCAAATTCCGGCAGGGAAACGGGCTTTGCTGGCCTTACAGTGCTGCAAAAGCTGCGCACTCTTGAAAAAGAGGGCAAAATAACGCTGGAGTTCCCAGGCAGCCGCCCCACGCAGTTTCAGATAGACAAGGCAAAAAGCGGGGAAATAGACGCGGCAATAAGGGATTTGGCGCGCCAGATGAACGCAACGCTCATCAGCGGGGACAAGGTGCAGCACGAGGTTGCGCTTGCAGAGGGCACGAAAGTGATGTACCTCCGCTCCCACGAGGTCGCCTCAGAAGTGGGATTTGAAAAATATTTCACGCCCGACACAATGAGCGTGCACATGAAAGAGGGCTGCAAGGTATACGCGAAAAAAGGCAAGCCCGGGGAAGTAAAGTTTGAGGAAATAGCGCCCGCGCTTTCCGTGAACGAGATACGGGATTTGGCAAAGAGCATAGTGGAGGCTACCGAGAGAAACCGCGCATACTACATTGAAATAGAGCGCAAGGGCGCAACAGTGATACAGATGGCGCGCTACCGCATTGTGATAACAAAGCCCCCATTCTCAGACGGCTTTGAGATTACAATTGTGCGCCCGATACGCTCAATGGAATTTGAGGACTATGAGATGTCCCAAAAATTGCGCGGGCGGCTCACTTCCCACGCAGAGGGCATCATAATATGCGGCCCGCCCGGAAGCGGCAAGAGCACTTTTGCGGCAGCGCTTGCAAACCATTACTCAAGATGGGGCAAGGTAGTAAAGACAATGGAGTCCCCCCGCGATTTGCAGGTGGATGACAACATCACCCAATACGCTCCCCTTGAGGGCCGCTTTGAGCTTACAAACGACATAATGCTCCTTGTGCGCCCCGACTACTCAATATACGACGAAATGCGCAAAACAGAGGATTTTGAGATATACGCAGATATGCGCATGGCAGGCATCGGGCTTGTTGGAGTGCTGCACGCAAACAAGGCAATAGACGCTGTGCAGCGCTTCATAAACCGCGTGGAGCTTGGGCTCATATCCCAAATAGTGGACACAATAGTGCTCATAAAGGGCGGCTCAATAGGCAAGGTGCTCACACTTGAATACAAGGTGAAAGTGCCTTCGGGAATGACGGAGGAGGACCTTGCGCGCCCGGTAATAGAAGTGCACGACTTTGAAACCAACAAGCTTGAGTACGAAATATACACCTTCGGGGAGGAAACAGTGGTGCTTCCCATTTCCGCTGAAATGGAGGAAAAAAGCCGCCGCGCAAGCGAGCCCATTGACGAGGAAAAAGTCCTTCCGGTGCTTGAGAGGCTTGTTGCAAAAATAACGCGCGGCAACTTTGACATAGAGTTTGAGGGCCGCAAGGCAATCGTGTATGTCGGCTCAAAGGATGTGCCTGCGCTCATCGGAAAGGGCGGAAAAAACATAATGCGCCTTGAAAAAGAATCCGGCGTTAAAATAGACGTGCGCGAGCGTTAGGTGGCTACGTGAAGACCGCCAAAGCAAAACACCCCAAGGCAAAAAGCGCCCCCCTTGATTTTACGCTTTCTTTTTGCCCAACTGTCTATCCCCCTTCTGAAGATTCGTTCCTTCTTGCGCAGGCAGCCCTAAAGTTGCGCGGCAAAGTGCTTGAAATAGGCAGCGGTTGCGGCATCTGCTCAATAGCAGCCGCAAAGGCAAGCAAGAAAAACACAGTAACAGGGGTGGACATAAACCCCTCTGCAGTTGCGTGCTCAAAAGAGAATGCAGCCGCAAACAACGCAAAAAACTGCACTTTTTTTGTTTCAAACCTTTTTTCAAAAGTCCCAAAAGGGGAAAAGTTTGACACCATCCTCTTCAATCCCCCCTACCTTCCAACAGCAGAGGACGAAAAGCTCAAAAATTCGCAGGAAAACGCCGCATATGACGGCGGGAAAAGCGGGATGCGCACAATTTCAAGGTTCCTAAAGGACGCGCACGCATTTTTATCCCCAAAAGGCTCAATTTTAATTGTTGCAACCTCGCTTGGTGGCGTTGATAAGAAAATAGCCTCAATCTCCCAAAAAATGGGCATGCCTTCAAAAGAAATCTCGTGCGAAAAGTTCTTTTTTGAGAAAATAAGCGTGCTGGAATTAAGGGGGCGCAAATAAGCAAAGAATGCCTGTTGGCAGAAAAGACTTATCTTGCAAGCAACGAATCCAATTTCTTTATTATCTCAGAAACTTTTGATTCCTTCATTGTTCCAAGCTTCTTTTCAAAAATTCTTGCAGGATAGCGTGCCACTGCATCGTAGCGCACGGCAGAGCGGTCAACAAGACGATTGATTTCCATGTCGCGCCCATAATCAATCCCAATGCAGTATTCATGATGAATATCAGTAGTGAGATGCAGGCAAATCACTTCTTCGTTGTTTTCATTGTATTTGTCATTTGAGATTATAAGAACCGGGCGCTTGTGTTCTTCCCCAACAGAAGACCATTTCGCGCTTTTGGCAAGCCATACCCCGCAACGCTTGTAATCTGTCATTGAAACACCTTAGTATTTGTCCCAAATCGCATCTTCCTTTTTGTTCTCCCATATGTCCCGATTGGCATTTTTTGCTATAAACCCCCCTAACCTTTCCCTATCTTCTCCAAGCTTTATCAGCCCCATGCGCAGCACCTCGGTTTTTGAGGTTGCAAATCCGTTTTTTATATACCAGTCAACAACGCCCTCAAGCCAGCCTTCAATTTTTAGGTTTACAATAGCCACTCTACCACCACTACACAGTTATCATATGTTTATAGTGTGTTTAACTATATAAGCTTGCCTTTTTAGCGCTGCCGTTTCAGTTGTTTTTCTCCTCCGCATGCCAAACGTCCAGCCGATTTTTTCATAAACAAACTGCAGATTACTGATTTATAAAAAGGCGGAAACCGACTTTCCACTGGCTGTCTTCAAGCCCGGGGGGAATTTATTAAGCTGCGGAACAAAATATCTTCCATGGCTTCAAAGTTCCGCATTGTTCTCGTTGAACCCGAATATGAGATAAATCTGGGCTCGGTGTGCCGCGTTATGAAGAATTTCGGGCAAAAGTCCCTCTATTTGGTGAACCCCAAGTGCGACAAAGCAGGCTTTGACGCAACAATGTTCTCAAAGCACGCAAAGGACGTGCTGCAAAAGGCAACAGTTTGCAATAGCGTGCAGGATGCAATAGAGGGTTGCGAGCTTGTGATAGGCACAAGCGGAATACTCAGCAGGCACAAACATTCCCTTAGAAACCCCCTTACCCTACCTGTGCTTGCAGAAAAGCTAAAAGAACGCAAAAAGACCGGTGAAATAGCGCTTCTTTTTGGAAGGGAGGGGATAGGGCTTTCTCAGGATGAAACCGACGCGTGCGGCCTGCTTGTTACAATACCCACTTCCCGCTCTTATCCCGTAATGAACCTCTCCCACTCGGTGGCGGTCGTGCTCTATGCGCTCTGCCAGATAAGGCTGCATACAATTACAAGCGCGGGCGCAAACGAGAAAAAGCACCTTAAGCTTGTGTTCAATTCCATTGTGGACAGGTACGCATCCTCTTTGCGCAACCCGCACAAAATAAAAATCGCCTTTGAGCGCGTCCTTGGGCGTTCCCTTGTATCCGACAAGGAGTGCGCGGCTCTTTTAAGCGCGCTTTCGCACGCAAAAAAGGAATTGGAAGCAAGCCGCCCTTGAGCGCACGTGAAAAAAGGAATTTGGAAGCAACCCGCCAAAAATGAGCATGCCAAAAGGGAATTTGGAAGGGAGATCTAACCCACAAGGAGCATTTTCATCTGCGCATACAGCCTTTTCTCCCGAAAATCCGATATTATCGCATGCACTCCTTTTTGCTTTTTTATTTCTCCTACAGGAAGTGTTGTTGCAAGTGCAATGCACTTTATTTTCGCCCGCCTTGCAGCCTCAAGGCCTGCGAGCGAATCCTCAAATACAACACATTCCGAAGGCTTTGCTCCCATCTTTTTCGCAGCCTTCAAAAATACTTCCGGATGCGGCTTTTGCACCTTTACGTCCTCCATCCCAACGTACTTTAGCTTTCCTGCAAGCCCAAGCCCTGCAATGGCGGCTTTCAAGTGCTTGCGGTGCCCGCCCGACGCAACAATCGCCTTGAGCCCGCTCTTTTTCAAAAACTTCCAAAAGCGCATAAAGCCCGCGGTTGGGCGCAGCTTTCCTTCCAATATGCCCTGCTGAAAAAGCGCAGCCCTTTTTTTCATTATTCCATTTGCATCCGCTTTCAACCCGTGCCTGCGCAGCATGTCCTTTACAATGAAAATAGAGCCTCTTCCGGTGTAGTTTCGCGCCCAGTATTCCTTTAAAATGCGCACCCGATAAGGCGCGAAAGCCGCATTAAAAGTAAGAAGGTGCAATGGCTCGCTGTTTGTAACAACCCCGTCCATGTCAAGAATTACTGCTTTTAGCATTTTCCCCCTCGCTTGCGCTGCCCAAAAATAAAATAAAGAAGAAAAGCTCACTTGCGGCCCTTGCTCTTCACAATCTTCACTTTCGTCGGGGTAAGGAGTATCTTGTCGTTGTCTATGCGCGCAATGTCGCCGTTTATTTTAGTTATGTGCGCCTTTATGTTGTCAATTATCTGCTTGAGCTTGTTTGTCTGCCTCTGCATTGGCGACACATTGAGCAAAATGATGTTTTTCGCCTTTAGCTCGTCAAAAATGACGTGCACGTCAGCCTCGCTTTCAAGGGCTACTGGCTTAATGTAAAAGTCAGCAGCCTGATGCAGCACATCCACATTCTCCATTTCAACGGAGTTCATGTATTCCTCAATGTTCATTTCCTTTCCAAGCCCGAGTCCCTTGGTAACTTTTTCAAAGATGCCCATTCTCTCACCTCAAATGGAGAAGTGTTTAACCTGATTTCTCATATACTACGTATGTATTAATAAGGCTTTTCTCGCATCTCTTTTCCTCTGCCAAATTTACGCGAGGCTGCTTTTATGCCGACATTTTCACAAATACTTTCCAAGCCCTCCATTTTCAAGGACCGCAACGTCCTCTCGCCGCATTACGTGCCAGACATCCTCCCTTTTCGCGAGGAGCAGATAGAGAAAATAATGAACTGGGTCGCCCCGGCGCTCAAAAACGAGCGTGCCCGCAACATTTTTGTGTACGGGAAGACGGGCACGGGAAAAACCGCATCAGTGCGCCACGTGATGAAGAAGTTTGAGGAGGAAAAGCAGCCCGCCTGCACCTGCTACATGAACTGCCGCATATACAATTCCCGCTACCGCGTGCTGCAGAAAATAACAAAGGACTTCATCCCTGAAATGGACAAGGCGGGCTTTGGCGTCGCCACTCTTTACGAGAAAATACTCGCTTGGATAAGCGGCGGCTCAAGGCGCCTCATAATAGTGCTTGACGAGGTTGACATGGTGGGGGATTTGGACGAGCTCATGTACACTCTCACTCGCGCAAACGACGACCTCAAACATGGCAGCCTCTCCATAATAGGCATTTCCAACAAGCTTGACTTCAAAAATGTGCTTGACCCCCGCTCGCGCAGCTCGCTTTGCGAAACCGAAATGGTATTCGCGCCCTACACTCCCTCCCAATTGCAGGCAATACTTTTGCAGCGCTCACAAATGGGCTTTGGGCAAGACGCGGTGGATGAGAGCGCAATAAACCTTGCAGCCGCAATAGCGGCGCAGGAAACAGGGGACGCCCGCTATGCGCTGCGGCTTCTTCTAAAGGCAGGCGAAATAGCGGACGAGCATTCCCTTATGCACATAAGCGACAAGGAGGTGGAGGATGCGCGCAAGAACGTTGATTCCGACATTGCAGCCGAGATAATCGCAACCCTGCCCGACCAGCAGCAGCTTGTGCTTTACGCAGCCTCCGCGCTTTCGCTTTCAGGCAGCAAATACGCAAAGCTCTTTGCGGCAAGCGATGACGAGGACGGCAGGTTCCTTGCAAGCGGGGAAGTTTATGAGGAATACACGCGCGCGTGCAAGGCATTCAAGCGCAAAAAGCGCTCCTCGCGCTGGTATAGGGAATACCTAAACGACCTTGAGATGCTCGGGCTTATCACAATGGTGGAAAGCGGCCCGGGCATGCGCGGGCACACGCGCCTTATAAAAGTGGGCTATCCACCCCTGCAGATAAAGGCGCTCATAGAAAAGAACTTCGTGCACGGGAAAGTCATGGCTGCGGAAGACGAGGATGCAGGCGGCACGCAGGAAAAGCTTTAATGGGCATGCAGTAAAAAGGCGTGCAGGAAAAAAACACGCAAGAAAAACAAGCCCCAGCAAAAACCGTGATTCTTATGAAAAGCAAAAAACTCGTCCAATTCCTCCATGAGGCAGGCATTCTAAGGCGCACCCCCCGCTCAGGCTGGCAGACAATAGGCGCGCCTTTTGAAAGCGTCGCAGAGCACTCTTTTCGCACCGCAGTAATAGGGTATGCGCTTGCAAAAATGGAGAAGCTTGGAAAGGAGGATGAGCGCAAAGTTGTGCTTGCGTGCCTTTTCCATGATGTTGCAGAGGCAAGATGCGGCGACTTGAACCTGATGAACAAAAAATACGTGCACGCGCACCACCGGCTTGCGCTTGAGGACGCACTAAAAGGAAGCGGGCTTGAGGAAATACTCTCCCTGCCAATAGACAAGCAAGGAAGCGGGAAAGTTGCGCCCATCCTTAATGACGCGGATTTGCTTGACGTGATGTTTTCCGCCAAAGAATACCTTGATGAAGGGAACAAATACGCGCAAAAATGGCTTTCAGATTCCCTTCCAATGCTAAAAACAAGAAGCGGAAAGGAGATTGCAAAAAAAATGCTGGCAGCAGATTCAAAGGACTGGCTTTTCAACACTGACTTATTCAAAAAAGAGAACAGGAAAAAGTAAAATTAGGCGCCGGCAATCAAATACGCCCCTATGAGCGCAAGCACCGCTCCTGCAATTTTCTGCACCCAACCCTCTTTTTCGCCTAGGAGAATGCCCCCTGCAATCGCAGTGAGCACAACCGCAGTAGCCATTATGGGAATCACAATGGATGCAGGCAGCATTGTGTATGCAACAAAAGAGGCAGCATAAAATACTGCCCCAGCGACCCCGTTCACAGCCAAATCAAGCGTCTTTCGTTTCCAAATTCCAGCGCAGCGGGAAACCACACCCCTTCCCAGCATGGCGCAAAGCCCAATGACAAGGAATGCAGAGGCAAAAAAGGCAAAAACAAGAGGTGGCATGTAGGCGACGCCGAATTTGCCTGCAATGCCCGTTGCAGCGCTGAATGCAGACGCGATTACAATGAGCTGCAGCCCATCCATTTTCCATTTTGTCATGCCCTTGCGGTAAACGCTCAATCCAGATGCAATAAAAATAATCGCAACCGCAACAATTTTCTGCATGCTTATGCTCTCTCCAAGGAAAAGCGCAGCAAAAAGAAGCGCCCAAAATATGTTAAGTCTGCTTACAACCGCGCGCTCACCTGCTTCCACCACTTTGGATGCCTTAAAGGAGAAATAAGTGAAAACAACGGACAATGCCGCAGCAGCAATACACGCAGCCCACCCATCCAAGGGTATCCCTGCCATGCCCACGTAACCTTCAAATGAAAAACCTGCGCCCAAAAATAAAATGAACGGCAAAATCGCAAAAGTCGCGGCGGCATTTGAAACAACGCTTGCAGCCGCCCCATCCTCCTCACCTTTCATAATGCGCCGCAAGGAGAGGTTCCATGCAGTGGAGGAAAGCACCCCTACAATAAGCCAAAGCGCAGGAATGAGCATTTCGCTTGCACTGAGTTGCACAGCGGGCTTACTCCCCTAAGCAATAAAAATGTAAGCAAAGAAACAGGAAAAAGTAGAACTTACCTACTGCTTCTCATCATCCATTATTTCAAGCGCCTTTTTCACGCTCATGCCTTCGCGTATTCCAATATCCTCCGCCCACATGGTGGCGGTTTTTATTTTCGCCCTGAAAACGTCCTCAAAGCATTTTACCCCGGATACAAACGCCGCAACGTCCCCGAGCTTTTCCGCGGAGCCTTTCTCAATGTAGCTGCACGCAACATACCCTTTTTTCGCCTTTACAATAATCAACGGAACGTTTCCCAAACTATAGATTATGCCCTGATATTTTTTCCCAGCAAAATCTATCGTTTGTTCCATCAGGTCACCTCTAGTAACCGCCCCAGTTGGGTCGTTGCTGCTGAGTCTGCGCTGCGCGCTGGCTCCTTCTTATCGCCTGCTCTTTCTTTTTCTCGTAAATTCCGCGCGATTTTGCGCACGAGGGGCAATAGTGCATCTCGTTGCGCGTCATGAGCCTTACGTCATCCGCGGTTTTCATGTCAGTGCTGAAAACAGAAGTCCTTTCGTATGAAACCGCCTTGTCGCGGGGCACGCGCCTTCCGCATGAATCACAATTAACAAGACGCTGCCTTCCACGGATTTTGCTGCCCATTTTATTACCTCCGAATTAGAACTGGATTTCTCGCCGCTATTATATCGCACGACGAGTTTATATAGCTTATAGAGTGGTATGGGCGCTTGTCAAATATTGTGTAAATGACTTTCTACGGGGTAAAAAATATGAAAAGGAGAAAAAGAAAAGCCGAACGATTGCTATTTTCCAATCCTTACCGCATACTTGCCCGGCGCTTTTACGCCCATTTTATCCCCTATCTTGCTTTTTGCGGGGTCAAAAATAAACACCGTGCTGTTGAACTTGTCAGTAAGCTCCTCCCCGCTGCATTGGGGGCACTTGGGCGCATCCTCAAAAATGAGCCTGCAATTTTTGCATGCTTTCATAAAAATCTCCTCCTGTTTGCTTGCATCTTTTTCTTCACGCGGCTTTCTCTTTCTTTTTGCCTTTTTCCGCAGCCTCTCCCCTTGACGCGCGCGCCTTTTCCGCCTCATCTATCCATTCTCCTTTGCCAAGGCCGTCCGGCCTCATCGTAAGCCCTATTTTCGCGTCCGCAATCGTGTTCTTCATGCTCACCGTTGAAATTTTCGCAAGCACTATGTCGTCTTTCTTGAGCACTTTTTTGCTTTCCCTTCCGCTAAAGGTGCCGGTTTTCTTGTTGTACGTGAGAAAATCGTTTGCAATCTGGGACAGGTGCACGAGCCCCTCTATTGGCCCAAGCCCGACAAACGCCCCGAACTCCACAAGCTCGCTCACCTGCGCCTCCACTATCTCATTTACGGACGGCTGGTAGGAAAGCGCGTCAAAATTCACGGTATAATACGCCGCGCCGTCGCCGGGTATCACCACCCCGTCCCCCTCGGGTTTTACGTTCCACACTGAAAGCACAATGCCTGTTTCCTTGTCAAGCCTGCGCTCGTACTTTTCGCGCAAAATCTGCGCAAGCGCGTCCTCCAGCTTCATTGAGAAAAACTGCGGGGGCAGCCTGATGCGGTCGTTTATTGTCATTACGTTGTACATAATTCCACCTTGTTAGAATAAGCTGTGAATACTTAGGCGTGCCAAACAATATAAACCTAATTCCAGCCGGCTGCCTCAAGGTTTTGCAGCCTTAAGCCAGATTTTCTGCAATTTAAGCGCATCCACCTCAAGCATGGGGGTTTCGCATATCACCCTGCCGCCCCATCCCAGTTGTGCGAACGCCTCTGCAAGGGGCGCAAAAGGCGGCTCATCATGCCCAAGCTCAAGGTGCGAGAGCTCCCCGGCATCGCTGTATGATATCTCGGAAAAATGGCAGTGGAAGTTTTTTCCTACCCCTCCCCCAAGCTCTCTTTCCATTGCATCCAGTATCTTTTCAAAGTCCTTCTTTCCCCTCAGCCTTCCAATGCGCGCATGGTAGTGCCCATAATCCACTACCGGCTGGCATCTTTCCAGCCCGAATTCCTGCGCCAATCCCATTATCTCCTCCAAATTCCCATATGCAGAGTGCTTTCCGGTAAGCTCAGCCCCTAGCGCAACCCCCTTTATGCCCTCTTCTTGCATTTTCCCAAGCACCCTCTGCAACGTCTGCACAACAAGCGGCCTGCATTGCGCGCCGCTTCTTCCCATGTAAAAGCCGGGATGGAAAACAATGGGGCTTGCCCCAAGCGCCTGCGCTGCGCGGGCGGTTTCCATTAGGTTGCGCACGCTCGCATCCAGCTTCTGCGGCTCTTTTGCGCAGCAATTTATCCAATATGGGCAGTGGCAGGAAAGCGCAATGCCAAGCTCCTTTGCCTTTTTGCCGACCGCAAGCGCAGTTTCCCTGCCCATTTTAACGCCGCGCACGAATTCCACTTCCATTGCGCCAAGCCCTATTTTTTTGCAGTATTCAACACCCTTAAGGGTGCCGCCTTCGCACCCAAGGGGTATTCCTGCAGGCCCAAACCGTATCATGCATGCGCATTCCGCTCCATGTATTAAAAGCATTGATGCAGCCGCAAATGCATGAAATATGCCCCCCAGATTGCACAGCTGCTCCTCTCCATCCTTGCGCTTTTCGCAATATCCTATTTTGTTGATTTTGGGCAGGTGCTTTCAGTTTTGCAAGGCGCAAACCTCCAATACGTGCTTGGCGGCGGCGCATGTTACATGGGAATAAACCTTCTCATGTCATTGCGCATGAAAGTGCTACTTGAGGACATGGGCGCGCGCGTGGGATACTGGAAAATAACGCTTGCGCATTTTGCAGGAATGCTCGCCTCTGATTTCACGCCTGCGCGAAGCGGGTATTTTACAACAGCCGCAGTGCTTGCATCAAGCGGCGTTCCGGCTTCAAAAGCGGTTGCCTCCATCCTCTCCCCACAACTCTTTGATTTCTTCCTCAAGGTGATTGTGGGCTCAATCGCAATCGCATACATGCTCTCCTTCTTTGCCCTTGGGGGGGATTTTGCGCTTGGCACAATCGCAGGCATACTTGGCGTGCTCCTGATGCTCATTTTTGCTGTCTTTCTTGTATTCTCAAGGAAATTCCTGCTTTTTTTGCAGCCGTTTTTTTCCATCCACTTCCTTGGGGAAAAAGCATGGGAAATGCTTGCAGGAATGCAGGAGCATTCCAAGGCAATAAAGCGCAAGCTCCCATTTGTATTGGGGCTGCTTTTTTGCACGTGGATGCTAAAGGGCGCGGAATGGATGCTCCTTGGGAGCGCGCTTTCGCTTTCCCCCAATTTCCCATACGGCGCGTTTGTTTTTTACCTTCTGCTGCAGCCGCTGATAACTATCTTGCAGTTCCTCCCCTTTCCAACGCTTGCGGGCGCGGGCCTCTCCGAGGCAGGCGCAATAGGCGCGCTTTTCTTTTTTGGCATTGACGCGCCCTCCGCAGCCGCATTCGCACTGCTTACGCGCGGCATTATGATATCAATAGACCTGATAGGGCTTGCGCGGATAACAAAAATAGATTTCGGCAAAATCCTTGCAAAGGCCCCCATTTAAGTGGATTTTATGCAAAAAAACCCTATGCAAAAAAGAAACGTGAAAAATGCAAACGCGCTTTTCTCAAGGAAAATGCGCTCAAGCCCGACGCGCAGGCTCGCAGGCTCCCTTTCCTACTCCAACATCTGGCTGTGGGCGCTTGCGCTTATCAAAAACCAGAGGCTGCACGCATACACCCTGAATGAAAAAATAGAGCAAAAGTTCGGCTTTCTCCCCGGAAGGATAATGGCGTATGTGGTGCTTTACAAGCTGGAGCAGGAGGGGCTGCTTGCCTCAAAAGTATCAAAGAGGAGGAAATACTACGTGCTGAGCGCAAAAGGCAAAAAGGAGCTGCGCGCCGCAAAAGAATTAATGCAGGATGCGGCAAGAGAGCTATGAAAAAATACCGGTGAACGCATGGCAACAAGCATGGCAACAAAAAAGCGCACGCCAAAACCCCGCACCGCCGCAAAAACAGGCAGCAATAAGCCCATCGTGATAACGGGCGTGCCCGGCAGCGGCAAAACAAGCCTTGCCGCAGAGCTTGCAAAGCTCACCGGCGCAAAAATAATAAGCATAAACGACCTTGTGGCCGCGCAAAGCCTCTTCAGCGAAACGGACGTAACGGACGGGGCAAAAATAGTGCTGCTTCCCAAGCTGCTCGCCGCAATAAAAAAGGAAGTTTCTTCCGCAGGCGCAATGGCGGTAATAGAGGGGCACCTTGCCTGCGAGCTTCGCATAAGCGCGCGGCTTGTGATTGTGTGCCGCTGCAACCCAAAAGTGCTGCGCAAAAGGCTCGCGCTTCGCGATTATGGGCAGGAAAAGTCCAAGGCAAACGAGCTTTGCGAAATGCTGGACTATTGCACGCTTCAAAGCGAGCGCAATTTTCCCAAATCAATAATCTTTGAAATTGACACAAGCGCATCAACCCCGGCACAAAGCGCGCAGCGCGCGCTTGAAATAATGCAAGATATCAAGGCGGCTGCAAAAAAAAGGGCTTGGGCGGACTGGTCAGGGATGCTTTTTTCACAGGAGATAGATTTTAGAAGCCTAAAGCAGTAATCACACGCGCACGGGGTGGGAAGATGGGAAAACTTTTTTCAACGGGCTTTTTGGCAATGCTGCTTGTTGCAGCAGTGTTTTTTGCAGGCTGCATAAGCGCGCCGCAGGCTCCAAACGGGCAGGGCAACACAACGCAAAACACCTCTCAGCAAAATAACGCTTCAACTCAAAACGAAAGCGGGCAGGGGCCGCAATTGCCGCTGCTGCAAAGCGAGCGCGCCACCTACCTTGATTTCAACCCGCAGGAGTACATGGCGGCGCGCGCAGCTGGAAAAATAATATACATAGAGGTTTACTCAGCGCAGTGCATGCAATGCATATTTTTTGAAGACGAAATGGAGGAAGCATTCATACACATGGCAAGCGAGCGCAAATACGCAAACGTGTCGGGCTTCAAGCTGGACGCTGCAAACGGCGAATTCGCCTCAATGGTTGGCGCAAGCGTGCCCAACACCCACATGGTGATAAGCAGAAGCGGCACCGTGTTAACAAACTATACCGGCGACTGGGACAGGCAAACCCTGCTTGATGCGATTGCGCGCGCCACATAGCACATGCGCCCGCAAAGCATGCGCCACAGAAATGGCGGTCGCCCGCGCCTGCATGGCGCATGCAATTTGCAGCATATTCCTGCGCCCCATTGCACTTGCGCGTCATGCCTGTGCTATTTCCCTGCAAAATCCGCAAGCATTTTTCCCTTTGGCACAAGTATGCCTGCTTGGCACTTAAGCGGCAATTGCGCAAGCTCGCACACAATGCGCAGCTGCGGCAAATCAACAATCCTATCCGGCACAATAAACGGCACATTCCCCTGCGCAATTTTCTCCCTCACTATGCCAAAGCGCAAAACCTGCCACACCCCGCTTCGCTGCACGCGAAAGTCAAAAAATCCGTCCTTGAGCGCCTTTTTCTGGTCTATTTTTTCCATTCCACCACTATCACTACGTGAAAACACTCAAAGCGCATATACCACGTACATGGGCCTTCCAGTATCGTCGTATTCCCTCTCTATCATGGTGAGGTTCCCGTGCTTCTCGTGCTTCAGCGCGATTTCCTTCGTAGCCTCATAATACGGCGTTACATACACAATCCTTTTCCCAGCCGCCTTTTTCCTGCGCGAGCGGTATTTTGCCATCCACTAACCCCATTGCCTGCCAGCTTATCTGCACCAGCTTATCTCTTCATCCAAAGTATTTTATAGCTTTCAGGAGCTGAAAATCCCATGAGAGGCTTCCGCCTCGCGCTCATTTTTTTCCTGCTTGTGCCTATGCTTTTTGCTCTCAGCCAGCCGCAGAATTCCAATGCAACACTCTCACAGGCGCGCCTTCCTGTTTCCTTCCAGCCCTTTTATGCAAACCCGCAATGGCTGGCACAAACCGGCGGCAGCGAACTTGGAACTCTGCGCATCCATTCAACAAATGCGCAGCATTCTCTTAACGCGCTCAAGATTGGAGAAATGGACGAGCTTGCAGCAGAGGATTTTTTGCAGATGCTAAGCGCGCAGGAAGCAAAAGATTACGCGCAGGCTGCAACACATTTGCAGCTTGCAGCGCAGCACCGCAAAAATGCGCTTGCAAACGCAACAATAGCAGCATCGCTTTGGGAGCACGCAACCGACGCAGGGCTTGGAGTTGACAGCCTTGCAGCCGATGCCCTTCTTTACGCCCCATCAATTGTTGCAACGCAGGGCGCAATTGCGCAGCTCCATTTTGCATACCTTGCGCAAAGGGCATTGGACTACATTGTTTTTGCGCTAAGCTATGGCCCTTACTTTGAATCCTCCTCATCCGAATACCTGCTTGCTTTTTCGCATGCGGATTCCGCAGTGAACGCAGCCGCGATGCAGGCTGAAAAAGCAGCAGGCGGGCTTGAATTTTCAGGCATGTGCGATTCCACCTTTCCCCCTCCCGCATGCGCAGGCTGGCGCAATTTTGTTTTTGAGGCAAGCCTGCAGCAGTGCCCGCAGCAGCAAGAAGCCACATCCGCAGGCGCTTATGCATGCGCGCGCATTGCAGCTCTTTCCTTAAACGACCCGCCAACGTTCACTTCTCCGCAAGCGCTTGCAAGCCTGCGCATGCATGAAAAATACAATTCTCTGGTGGGAAAGCCACAGTGGGTGCAGCAGGGAACGCAGCAGCAAAGCCTGCTTGTGGGGCTGCTTATGCTTGCACGGGAAAGCACGGCAGCCCTTTCCCTTGCCCAAGACGGGCATGCGACCGCTTCCCAAACGCACAAGTCCGTTCTTGCGCAGGCGCAGGACGCGCTGGAGCGCGCGCAGGCGCAGCAATACTGGAAGCTTGGAATCGCAAGCGGCTTTGAGGACACAAATTCCAAACCCGAGCTTTCGGACGCGCTTTCCTTCTATGAACGATTTGAGCATTCAAAATCCCTTGTCCAGCAAAGCTCCACGCAGCTTTCCCTTGCCCAAAGCTCATATTCCTCCGCCTCGCGCGGCTACCTTCTCTTTTCCACTGATGCGCATGCAAGCGGCATTGCGCAGGCGCAAGCCGCGCTTGAAATCCTTGGAGAGCTTGAGGAGGATTCGCTTGCGCTTTTGCAAAAAGCCTCTTCATTATGCACAAAGCGGCTTCTTGATGCGCAGTTGAAGCTGCAGCTTTCCCCTCCAAGCGCGGCTTCTCGCGCGTCCCTTGCAGCAGCAAAAATAGAGAAAGCGCAGGAGCAGCTTTCCTTGGCGCCTTCCAAAAACAGCGGCAGCGCCTACGAGGCATATCTGCTTGCATGCGAAAATGCGCAAGCCGCAATCGCGCTCCTTGAGTCGCAGGTAACCGACGATGGCAGCCTCCAAGAGGCTGAAAAAATGCTTGCAGGGGCAAAAAAAGACGGGCTTGAAATTTCGTACGAGCAATATCTTTTCAGCAGCGCAAAAATCGCGCTCACCTCCGAATGGGCGGGCAAGGACGCACATATTGGCGCAGTGGGGCTTTTGCAAAGCATACGCGACTCTTTGCTTGAAAAGGAAAGCGCGGCGCTTGAGCAGTGGCAGCAGCGCTACGAGCGCCTGCTTGCTTTTGAGGATGATGCGCAGCTCTCATCCGAAATTTCCTCATTCTCCTCGCAATACGTGCGCGATGGGAAAATAAGCAGCGCTCTTGCGCTTGGGGAGCTGGACAATATCTCCTTTGGGATTTTGCGCCTTGAGGAGGCTGCGCAGGGACGCACTCTTTCCATTGCTTCCCTGCAGCTATCCCAAAACGCGCAGCTTGAAATTTTGCGCAGCAGCTTCTGGCCCACAAAAGAAGGCACCGTTTTTGGCATTATACGCACAAGCAGCGGGCAGCTCAACGCAACGCACGTGCCATTTTCCATTCCTTGCGGCTTTGAGCTGCGCATGCAGGATTTGCAGGGCGTTCCCCAATGGCTTGAGTCAATAAGCTACAACCCTCAATCGCGCATCTTGCAGCTGCAAATTTCAAACGCAACCGCCGGAACGCAGTACGAGGCTTATTTTGAGAGGAGCCTGCCTGCTCCGCCCGCCCTTATTGTTTCATCGCTTGTGCGCAGCACGGAGGGGACGAGCGTGCGCACGCTGCGCACAATAAATTTCAATGCGCAATTGGATGCGCAAGGGATGCTTTTTTACCCGCTGCCCCAAGGCGCAGTGCTTCTTTCCTCCACGCTCAACTCAAATTCCCTTGAAGGCAGCATTGTTGCGCAAAACGGCACGCATTTTGCCGCCCCTGCCTCCGTCCCAAAGGGCGCAAACACCCTTGAAATATACTACATGCTTGAAAACGCGTTTGAGGCATCCTCAACCTACAGCTCCGCTTCCATGGGCGCAAAAACTTCCATCGCCCACACGCTTTCCATATACAACGTCTCGGATTCGCTTAATGGCGCACAGCTTTTCTTTGGCTCGCCCGCAGGCATTTTTGGTTTTTCCACAACCGCCTCGCGCGCAGGCGCGCTCATGGGCGCAAGCTCGCTTGAAGGCGCATCCGGAGGGTATGTGCTTGAGATTGGCAACATAATGCAAGGGGACAGCGTGCAGTTTTTCATAACTTACTCCATTGAAAATTCCTCTTATGTGGAGGAGTTCATCTCCATGCGGGAAAAAACCGCGCAGGCGCTTAACGA
The DNA here is from genome assembly GCA_018304295.1 of Microcaldota archaeon. Classification (GTDB taxonomy): domain Archaea; phylum Micrarchaeota; class Micrarchaeia; order Anstonellales; family Anstonellaceae; genus Anstonella. Next base: position 53,758 of record JAGVWK010000046.1, read on the forward strand.
CTCAGCCGCCCAATCCTACCTTTTTGCAGCCCGCTCCAAGCTTGATGAGGGGGACGCAGCAACAGCCCTTGAGCTTGCAAGCAAGGTTTCCTTTGCCACTGCTTACGCGCAGGAGGAATACACATCGCAAATAGACTCACTTGGCACTTCCATCTCATCAATGGAGGAAAGCCTTGGGACGCTTTCAGAAACGCCTTTTTGGAAGGAAAACACTTTGGCGGAAAAAATAAGCGCCTCGCGCTCCCTTTTGCACGACCCGCAGCTTGCTCCCCAAACGCGCCTTGCAAAAGCAAAGGCAATGCTCCTTGATGCTGCCGGGGACGTTTCAGCGCTCCAACAAAGGCTTGAAAAGAACGCCACCCAATACTCTTCACTTGAAAGCGGCCCCCAAGCCCTGCAGCTGTTGCATTCCGCAAGGACAAGCATACTTTTTGGGGACAGCGCGCTCGCACTTTTACAATGCGTGCGCGCAGCGCTTCTTTTGCAGCAGGCGCAAAACGAGGCTGCGGCACTGCAACTGCAGCAAGCCGGCAACGTTACCCTGCTTCTTTTGCAGGCGCAGGAGCAGGATGCGCAACTGGACTCGCTACTTGAAAAATACTCCGCAGAATACGAGGACGCAAAGGCTGCAAGGCTTGGAAGCGTGTTTTCAAAAACCCCAACTGAAATAAAAGCCGGGCTTGCGCAAATTGCCAAGCAGATTGCCTACCTTCAAAAAGAAGACGCATCAGCATCGGAATTCCAGAAAGCGCTTGATTCCAAGGCTTCCCTCCTTCTCTTTATGCAGGATTCACTTTTGCGCCTGTCAGAGCAGTCCAACTCCTCCCTTCTGATAGCGCACTCAGGGGTTTTGGAGCTTGAAGAAAAAGCGCAAAGCGCGCAGCAAAAGCAGCGGGCAGCACAGCTTTCCTCCGCATTGCTTTCCGCCTCTTCGCTCCATGCGCAGGGCAAATACTCCCAGTCCATATATGCAAGCAGCCAGGTTGCAAAAAGCGCAAGCGCCGCGCTTGGCGAGCTTCCAGCAGGGGAAGACAACACTGGCATCATTGTTGCAGCAGTCTCGTTCATCTTTGCAGCCTGTGCAATCGCATACCTTGTTTTCGCAGGGAAAAAAGGGGGCGGAATGCAAATGGGCCCAAAGAGCCCTTTGCAAAAAAACAGCGTGCCAGATGCAGCTGCTCCCGACTGCTAGGCTCGCACAAAACCGCCACATTTACCAACATGTGCTGTGGTGAACAAATGGGTGTTTTGACCCTGTAAGTTTCCAAGCAGCCACTCTTTCTGAAAAACGGTTACGACGAAAACGATTTTTGGGTGTGGCTAACATGCGCTTTAGGCGCACATTTTTAAAATTTGGGCAGGTAATGCTCCCGTATGGGAGCAGAAAAGCAAAAACAGAAAGAAAAGGCATCTGTTGGCGGGCCTTCGGACATTCTCAAAAATCCCGCACTAAGGCATCTTTTGCTTGTTGGCGGCTGCTCGCTGCCCGGTGCGCTCATCATTGCTATTTTTCTGCTTGCGGCTTCGGTCCCAAACCTGCTGCTTTCAGACATAGAGTTCCTCTCGCTTGTGTTCCTTCCGACAGTATGTGTTTTCCCAATAATAGGCGGCTGCGCAAGCGCAGGGGCGCTTTTCCGCTTTTCAAAGGAAACGCCTGAAAAATCCGATGCGGCCGCTGTTGGCGCTCTTGCAGGGCTTGCAGGCTCGCTGCTGGCCGCATTTTTCATGGTGGCCGCATTTTTCCTTGGCATGCTGCCTTTTGGCGGGCTTGTAACGGGCGCGCTTTTCAACATAGTATCCGCCCTAATAGTTGTTTTTGTCTGTGTGCTGCTCTCGCTTGCAGGCGCGGTCGCATGCGCGGTTTTCCTTGAACAAAGGAAAAAGCATCAGGCGCAGACAAAGTTGCAATAAAACGCAAGTCGCAGTAAGGACGGAAATCACAGTAAGGCGGCCAAGCCCAACCGCAGCCGCCCATGCGGGGTGCACGAATGGCTTATATTGAAACCCTTCTTTCTTCCTGGCAATCCATACTATCAGGAATCGCACCCATAATATCCGTCATACTCATTGTGCTGGGTGGCATCATATATGGCATTGCACAGACGCAGCCGGGCGAGCAGCGGGGCAAGTGGCAGGCAGCCGCGATGGCCATGCTTGCCGGCGGGATAATCGTTGCCGCCATTTCCGGAGCCGCAACGCTTATCCGCGACACCTCCATGAAAATACTCACATAGTGCGCCTGCGCGCCTTTGCTTTTTGCGCATTTTTGGGCGCACTTTTTTTGGGCATTTTCCACGGGTGCCTTGGCAATCCCATCCGGCTAGTCCACTTCAAACAGCCAGCGGCTGCCTTTTGCCTCCCGCCATTTTATTATGGATGAAAGAATGGATTCCACATCCTTTCCCTGCACTTTTCCCACCATCCCCTCGTTTTTTTCCCCTTTCATTTTTCCACCCCTTGCTCTTGCATATGAACTACTCCTCCCCCATATATACCAGTTCACCGCAGAGTTTTTTTCGCATGGGCAGAAAAACACATTTTTTTTGCCGATTATAAAAATACTGCCAAGCAGCCATGCATTGCATGCGACCGTGCCCTGCTCAACCGCCCGCGCCTTTTTTGCGCGTAGCAAAAACCGCGCATTTTTTTGACGCTTGTCTCCCCGTTGGAACCAGCATTGGCAATTTTTTCTCAATTTTTCAGTAAACTATATTAATTTTAATGCCCAAAGTAAAATATGGCAGCAGAAGTTGACGCGCTTGACTATAAAATAATGCACGAGCTATACCTGAACTCAAGGGTACCCCTTAGCGCGCTTGCAAGGAAATTGCGCATGTCAAAGCAGCGCGTGAACTACAGGATACAGAAGCTGCTCAAGGAAGGCAGCATAAAGGCGTTCATAACAATGACAGACCGCGCCCGCATCGGCTACACGTACGACATGTTCTGCTACGAGACAAGCCCTTTTTCAGAGAGGCAGGAGCAGGCGGTTTTCCGCAAGCTTCTTGCTCTCAACCCAACCATCCTCTTCAAGTGCGAGGGCAAATGGAACATAATGGCGGGCTTTGTTGAGAAGAGCATATATGATCTCGCGCAAAAGCAGCAGCAGATGCGCTTCATTCTTCGCGGGCACATAATAAAGGAATACCATCTGCTGCACATGCAATCCCTGCGCTACCGCATGCCTCAAAGCGACGAGGACGTGCATTCGCCCATCTTTTCCTCAGGAAAGAAAACCGACGTCATCAGCATAGACGAAAAGGACGTGAAGGTGCTGCGGGCGCTAAGCAACAATGCACGCGCCTCCTACCTTGAGCTATCAAAAATGCTGCGCATGCCGCCGGAAACAATACGCTACCGCATGAAGCAGCTGCAAAAGAACAAGGCAATACTCGGCTTTTCAATAAGCGTTGACCCGAACCTTCACGGGATGCACCACTACCGCGTGTATGTGAAGCTTAGCATACCAAACCGCCAGACTCTTGAAAAAATACTCTCGCACGTTTCCTCCATACCCCAAGTTACGCGCATAATAACCCTTGTGTCGGACTATGATTTCTGCTACGACGCGGTCGTGGATGGCGGGGTGGAGATTCGCAAAATAAAAGCCGCGCTTTCGCACAAGTTCTTCCGCAACATAGTTGAGCAGGAGGCAATACGCGTTTACGAGGAATACCGCTACAGCCACTTTCCCATCCTCTGATTTTGCCGCCTTAGTTGCCTAGGCGCGGGAAACCCAACGGCTTGAGCCGTTGGATGAAAGCGCCCCATTTCTTCTTATTTTATCAATCAAAAATAGAGCCAGCGGCGGCGCGCGGCGCTACCGCGCCGCCATCAGTCAATCACCGCCGTTGGAGTTGCCGTCATGGCTAGTGGAAACTTTGTATCTGGAAATCGCAGCATAGGCTTAAATCAATTCCATTTTGAGTGGTGCCCAAAATACCGCCACGACGCAATGGAGAGCCAAAACGTGGTGAGGCTGCTGGAGCAGTCCATCCTCACCACGGCACAAAAATACAAAATCATA
>JAGVWK010000026.1 GCA_018304295.1 Microcaldota archaeon
CGAAGCCGATAGGCTTTTACCAATTATTGCGGTCATTTTACTGGTGGGAGGCAAAGGGGTGCCTCTGATGGAAAAGAAAAGGGACTGGAAGAAATACGAGCGGGAACTTGGGGAAAGGAAGCAGAAAATAGTGGATTTTATCCTCAGCAGGCCAACTGCGGAGGAGCTGCTGAAAGAACTGGAAAAACTGAACAGGAGGAAAAAGGGGAGAAAATTCCAGCTCCCAAAATCTGTCCGCCTGCTTTTTCATTTTTTGAAAAACACCTTTAGGATAGATGACAGGATGCTTGCCAAATTTCTCAGCAAATTCATGAATGCCATACTTCCAAGGCAATCTCCTTTTGGCCATTCGTCAACAACAGCATTCCCGCTCCCCAACATATTTAAACGTTATCGGCGAACACCACTCATGAACGAGCTAACTTTTCTGGATTTGGCAGTGCTTTTGAAAATAGACGCAGAGTCAACAGTTGAGAAATTCGGCAGTTCCATAAACACCTCTTTTTTTGAAACAGCAAACCTTCTGGGCACAATGAAGCTCAAGGGCTATCTTGACATAATGTCCTCCGTCGGCGGCTTAAGCCGCGTTGTGCTCACCGATGCGGGCGCAAGCATCCTCTCGGTTGCAAACGAAAAGGCGCGCGAATCCCTTGACTCCCTTGACCAGTCCATACTCTCAACGCTTGCATCAGGGGTGCGCGAGCTTGATGGGATAAGCTCCGCAATAAACATCCGCCAAGGCGACCTTGCATACCATTTGCACAAGCTTTCAGTGCAGCAATACGTGGATTACACGCTGCGCTCTGCAAAAATTTCCATTTCACTTACCGAAAAGGGCTTTAACTCAACAGGAGGCATACGCGCGCAATCGGCATCCACCGCTTCCCCGGCAGGAACCGCGGCAACAAGCCGCCCGCCAGCCGCATCCGAGGGAACTTCACCCGCGCAGCCCGCGCCTTCCCAAGCAACGCTTTTTGCCTCTTCGCAGCCAAAGCCAACCGGCAGCTCCCCTCCTTGGGTGGACAAGAAGCTAGTTGGCGTTGCGCAGGCTGCCTCGGCAGCAAGCGAGGACGTGGACGCGCTCATAGCCCACCCGCAGCAGCAAGCGCAGGAGAAAAAGCATCCAATTGAAGCAAAGCACGCATCAGCGCAGCACCAGCGGCCAAAGGACATAAAGACAGTGCGCCTGCTTTCAAAGCTTGAACATTACATTACTGCTTACCTTCCCTACATATTGCTGCTTGTCGTGCTTGGCACAATAGCGCTCGTTGCGCTTGCTGCAGCGTACATGAAACTGTCATAAGAACCTGCTTTGCTTTCATGCGCAAAATTCAAGGTGCAAAAATGGGCGGCAAAACCTACACTGATTTTTCCCTGCTGCAAAAATGGCGGATAAATTGCGCCCAATACAAGCTTGCAAAAAGCGAGCAGGCTGCATCCGATGCCGCAAAAAAGCTCGGCTTCCCAATAGTGCTCAAAATAGTTTCCCCGGACATTCCGCACAAGACCGACAGGGGCGGCGTGCTGCTCAATTTGCAAAACGAGGCGGAAGTGCGCGCAGGGTACAAAAAAGTGCTGCAAAACGCAAAAGGCTGCCGCGTGCAGGGCGTGCTTGTGCAAAAGATGGCAAAAGCCGGAATAGAAGTGATTGTGGGGGGAAAGTATGACGCGCAGTTCGGCCAGCTCATAATGTTTGGGATGGGCGGAATTTTCGTTGAAGTATACAATGACGTTGCATGGAGGGTGTGCCCGATAGACAAAAGCGAGGCTGCAAAAATGATACGCGAAGTGAAAGGCTACAAGGTGCTTGCAGGCGCGCGAGGCACTCCCATAAACGAGGCAGCCCTGATAGATTTGCTTGCAAAGGTTTCCCAACTGCTAATAAGGAAAAACCCCCTTGAGCTTGACCTCAACCCAGTGATAGTGCATAAAGATTCCTGCGAAGTGGTTGACATGAGGCTGGTAAAATGAAACGCCCTGCCGCAAACCTGCGCTTTGCATTCTCCCCAAAAAGCGTATGCATAGTGGGCGCTTCGCACCACCCGGAAAAAATCGGCCATGCGATATTGCGCAATTTCCTGCAAGGCGGGTTTGCAGGCGCAATATACCCAGTAAATCCGCAAGGGGGCGAAATACTCAAGACGCGCTGCTACCGTTCCATAGCTGATGTCCCTTCCTCCTTTGAGTGCGCAATAATCGCAATACCCGCAGAAGCGGCAGTAGCGTCGCTTGAAGAGTGCGCAAAAAAAGGCGCGCGCGCAGCAGTTGTAATCTCGGGGGGCTTTTCTGAAGTTGGGAACAAAAGGCTTGAGGAAAAGCTTGTGCAAATTGCAAAAAAGCATTCCATTGCACTCATAGGGCCCAATTGCATGGGGCTTCTTTGCACCTCAACGCAGGTGGATAGCGTTTTTCTTCCCACCTACAAGCTTGGACGGCCCAAAAAAGGCGAAATAGCATTCATCTCGCAGTCGGGCGCAGTGGGCGGCTGCATTCTTGATTTGGCTTCAAGATACGGGGTCGGGATTTCAAAATTCGTATCCTTTGGGAACGCATCCGTGATAGACGAATCCGACCTTCTTCAATACCTCGCAGATGATGAGGAGACAAAAACAATAGTGATGTACCTTGAAGGCGTAAAGGACGGCAAGAAGTTCCTGCGCACAGCCTCGCAAATAACGCCCCACAAGCCCATAATCGCAATAAAGGCAGGCGTAAGCGCGGCAGGCAACGCGGCAGTCGCATCCCACACGGGCTCATTGGCTGGAAGCGCAGCCGCATACTTTGCAGCCTTTGCGCAATCCGGCATAATAAGGGCGCACACCCTTGAGGATTTGTTTGACATCCCCAAAATATTTTCCCTTCCCCGCACAAGGGGAAAGCGCATCGCGGTTCTCACAAACGGCGGGGGAAACGGCGTTCTCGCCGCGGACGCAATAGAGGAGCGCAACCTAAAGCTTGCGCAGTTTTCCCCAAATACAATTTCCGCGCTCAAATCCTTCCTCCCCACTTACGCAAACGCGAAAAACCCCCTTGACATAATAGGGGATGCGGATGCGCAAAGGTACGAAAAATCCCTGCAGCTTCTAATCGCAGACAAAAATATAGACGCAATACTTGTGATACTCCTTTTCCAAACGCCTGCGCTTGATTCCTCGGTAACAGAAATAATCGCGCAAGCCGCGCAATTTTCCAAAAAGCCCATAGTGTGCGTGTCCACTGGAGGGGAATATACCGAAGCTCAAAGAAGGCAGCTTGACTCCATGGGCGTTCCAACTTACTCCTCGCCCAGCAGCGCAATGCGCGCCCTCTCAAAATTCATTGCATACTGCGAGAATGTTTGCCCCTAAAAGCGCAGCTAGAAAAAGCCGGCAGAAAACTTACGTCCCACCATCATAGCTTTTCGCATACTCCATCTGCTCTTTGGTGGGCTTTGAAAGCGCAATACCGTTTGCCTTTAGCGCCATGCGCGCAACTTCCTCATCAATCCCTTTGGGCACCGGATGCACTCCCTGTTTTTTTGGAGTGTTTTTCGCAAGCTCTGCCACGCAAAGCGCCTGCACCCCAAAGGAGCCGTCCATTATCTCAACAGGGTGCCCCTGCCCTGTGGGGCGCGCCAAATTCACAAGCCTTCCCTGCGACAAAAGGTAAATTTTCCTGCCCCCAAGCAAATACTCCTCAATATTGGGCTTTACTTCCTTTCTTTCCTGCGCATTCCTGTTCAAATACCCAACGTCAATCTCATTGTCAAAGTGCCCGGCATTGCACACAATTGCGCCATTTTTCATGAGCAAAAATTCCTTTTCCCCGATTATGTCACGGTTGCCTGTTACAGTAACGAAAATATCCCCTATTTTTGCAGCCTCTTCCATCCTCATTACCGAAAACCCGTCGTAGTGCGCCTCAAGTGCCTTGTGCACCCCGCTTCCGCTGCTTTTATCCTCTCCCAAGTCCCCATCCACCTCAACAACAACAACGCGCCCCCCCATTGCGGATGCCCTTTTTGCAATCCCCTTGCCGCACCATCCGTATCCCGCCACCACTACTACCTTCCCTGCAATAATGAGGTTCAGCATGTTCATTACCGCGTCAAGGGTGCTCTGCCCTGTCCCATACCGATTGTCAAAAAGGTGCTTTGAATACGCATCGTTCACCGCAAATACCGGGAACTTGAGCTTGCCCGCCCCCTCCATTGAGCGCAGCCTGCTCACTCCAGTCGTGGTTTCCTCGCACGCGCCCCTTATCCCCTCCATTTTGCCCTTGTGCGCAAGAAGCGTGAGGTCGCACCCATCATCAATGAGAATTTGCGGCTTAGCCTGCATTACCTGCTGCAGGCACCAGTAATACTCCTCATTGCTCTGCCCTGCCCATGCAAAAATTTCCATTTTGGAGGAAAGCGCGGCAGCAACCCTGTCATCCGTGGAAAGCGGGTTGCACGATGCAGCATATACTTTTGCCCCGCCCGCAGCAAGGGTTTCAAGCAGCACCCCTGTCTTTTTCTCAAGGTGCAGTGCAACCCCTACCACAATCCCATTAAGTGGCATATCCGCCTCAAACTCCTTTCTTATTTGCGCAAGTATCGGCATGTGCGAGCGCGCCCAGTAAAGCTCCCCTTCGCCCTCCTTTGCCAGCACTGCGTCTTTTATTTTTCCCATATCCCTCTCCGCATGCTTTTCTCTCACAAGGAATAAAAACAATTGGGGCGAAACCAACACATGCAGCTTGAATTGCTACTATTTGGGCTTTTTCTGGTGCTTGCAGGGTACTTTTCAGCAGCCGAGGCAGCGCTTCTTTCCATAAGCCGCATGCACCTTCGCCACCTTGTGAAAACGCGAAAATCCGAAATGCAGCACGTTGCAAAGCTCAAGGCAAACCCTGCGCGCATGATAATGACAATACTGATAGGGAGCAACGTTTCAAATATTTCAGCCGCTTTTCTTGCAGCTTACATAACAACGCAGTATTTCGGGGACGCCTACCTTGGGCTTGCAACGGGCATAGTAACCCTGCTTATGTTGATTTTCGGGGAAATAGTGCCCAAAAGCTTTGCAACCACCCATGCGGACGCCGTTGCGATTTTGGTGTCCCCTTACCTTGTGCTGCTTGGCTGGCTGCTTTCCCCGATAATATTCCTTCTTGATAAAATAATCCGCATAGTGCCTGGCACATACCCTATCCCAATGCAGCGCAAGGGCTTTTCAGAGGATGAGCTGCGCAGCGTGATTGACCTTGGGGTGGAGGAGCGCGCAATAAGCGCGGAGGAGAAGAGGTTCTTTGAGCGCATCCTTGATTTCAACGACACTTACATAAAGGAAATAATGACCCCGAAAAAAGAAACCAAATGCGTAAATATTTCGGATTCCCAGCTTCAGGCGCTTGCAATGGCGACCAAATACCAGAAAAACCGCTTTCCCGCCCTTGGCGAAAACGGCCAAGTGCTGGGCACCATTTCAATTAAACTGCTGCTTGCAAAACCGCAGGAACCTCTTCAAAAGCTTCTTGAGCCCGCGCACTTTGTTTCAAAGGAAATGCTCGCATCCGACCTTTTTCGCAAAATGCAAAAGGAGTGCTTTCACATGGCAATAGTGCTTGACCCCTCGGGCAACTTTGACGGCATAGTTACGATAAGCGACCTTGTTGAGGAGCTTGTGGGCGAGCTTGAAAACAGCGTCGCATGCAACCCGTCAGGCGAAAAGCAGCAGCCTTCCATAATAACAAGCGGGGAGACGCGCCTGCACGCTCTTGAAAAGGAGCTTAATGTGCATTTCAAGGATTCGCAGCGCTTTGGGAGCATTGCGGCATACGTGCACTACCAGCTAAACCGCCTGCCCCAAAAGGGCGACGTGGTGCTTGTGGGCTCGTGCAGGATTGAAATAAAGGAGCTTGGGAAAGACGGGCGCATAGAAAAAATAGAAGTCGGCAGGCTTGCCTAGTGCAGTGCACTTAACTCAGCACATTGCGCCCTTGGCGCATCCGCGTCCTTGCAACAGTTCTGTTTATTTTGCTTTTGCGCCAATCTAACCTATATGTTTGAAGATTTGGCTTCCGCCTTTTCATTCCTGAAATACCTTTTCATCCATGAAAGGGTGTCAGTGATAATACCGTGCTACAACGAAGCCGTTACGGTTGGCGCAGTGGTTGGCGCATGCCGCAATTCCCCGATTGTGGAGGAAATAATAGTGGTGGATGACGGCTCATGGGATTCTTCTGCGCAAGCTGCAAGGGCAGCAGGCGCAAAAGTAGTGCGCCACCGAAAAAACAAGGGCAAAGGGGAAGCAATACTAAGCGGCGCAAAAGCCGCCAAATTCCCGGTACTTGTTTTCCTTGACGCTGATTTTAAGAACGCAAGCCAGGAGGCGCTTGAATCCCTTGCCCTGCCGATTTTGCGCCACGAAACAAACATGTGCAAGGCGAATTTTGGCAGGGAGGCTGGCAGGGTAACCGAGCTTGCGGCAAAGCCCCTTCTTGAGTTCCTTTTTACAGACATTTCCCTTTCCCAGCCATTGAGCGGGCAGTTTGCAATACGCAAGGAACTGCTTGGGAAGCTTGACGTATCAGTTGACTGGGGCGTGGATGTTTCAATAGTCCTCGGCTGCCTAAAGCGCGGTGAAAAAATACTTGAGGTTGACATAGGCGACCTTGAGCACAAGCACCGCCCGCTGCACGAGCTTGCGCATACCTCAAGGCAGGTAATGAAAACAATATTGCAGCAGGCGGGCTTCCACGCGCACCGGCACAAACTGATAGTGTTTGATTTTGACGGCGTTCTGGTTTCTTCAGACAGCACCCGCGCGCTTGCTCACATTGCACGGATTCCAAAAGCGCATGTGCAATCGCGCCCGCATATAAAAGAAAGGGATGCTGCCGAGCGCCCGTTTTTGCGCAAATGCGCGCGCATTCTTTCAAGAAAGCATACAAGCTGCCTTGAAAAGCTCCCAATGCTGCTTAAGCCGCGCCCCTATTCGGCTGAAACTTTGCTATACTTGCGGCGGATGGGCTACAAGATAGCAGTTGTTGCATTCTCATTGCGCCAGCCAGTGGTCTCGCTTTTCCCACCCCTGCTTTTTGATGCGATAATTTGCCCCTCGCTTGGGGAGAACTCCGGGCATTTTACCGGAGGGCTAATCGTCCCGCCCTATCGCAGCAGCACGCACGTTTTTTCCAAAGGCAAGGCAGTGCGCGCATTAATGCGCAAATGGGGCATTAAAAAACACGAAACAATAGCCGTCGGCAGCCCAAAAAGCGGCAACGATTTTTTCGGGCAGGCCGGCATGAGGGTTTCTTTTTCCGCCCTTCCAAACACCCGGCGAATATCCTCCATTACAGAGCTGCTCATAATAGCCGCCTAAAAGGGGCGAAGCCCCTTATCTCATTTTTAATGCCTATTTTTTTGCAAGCGCAAGCTCCAGCACCGCAACAAGCGCAAGAAACGGCATGCAAGCCCCAACTCCTTCCTGCATCGGCCCACCGCTTGCCTTTGCCCCTTTTTCAATTTCAAACGCATTAAGGAAAAGGGAGTTTGCCCTTTGCACGCGTTCAGCCTCCCCATAAAGCGCATCTTTTGCCAGTTCAATCCCTTCCTCAAGCGCAAGCGCCTCTTTCTGTGAATAGTTCGGCTTTGGGCAGAATGCAAAGCATTTTTGCGTTTTGCACTGCTCATCCATATAGTTCAGGAATATCGGGTTATTCTCCACTTTTGCAGCCTGCTCCCTTATTTTTTGCAGTAGCACTATTTTTCCCTGCAATGCACCAGCGCTTTCAAATGCCTCTGCTATTCCCGCATTGAACTCATCAACAAGCGCATCCACGCCTCCCCTTTCTCCAGCCCATCTTTGCACCCCTTCCAAAAAACCGGCAGCTTGGGACAAGGGCGCGCACAGGGGCACCCGGATGCACGCTTTAAGGCATGACTCCGTGCCAACGCAGCCCACGCTGCCAATCCCTGTATACTGCTCGCACGTCTTTTCCACTTTTTCTTTTTGCAGCATGTACAGGCTCCAAAAACGGCTCGCATTCAATTTTGTTTCCAAAAACCCCGCGCGCGCATACTCGTCCTCGCGCAGTATCCCAATGAGCATTTGCCTGTCTTTTACCAGCGCTCCAGCTGCGGAATCAAACACCGCGCTTTCGTTTCCATTTACAACTACCAGCGAATACGCCCCCTGCGCCCTCAATGTCCTGAATACGACCGTCCCATTAGCCCCAAAATAAGCCTCCCTTGCCTCCTGCAGCGAAAGCGCAAAAGAGGCCGCAAAAAGAGCAATCGCAAAAAGGCAGGCAACAGTTCTCATAGGGAACTTCTACGCCGCCATGTTTTTAAAGTCTTATAAGCAAATGTTTTCTCACGCGCCTGTAGTCTAGTCTGGTTAGGATACGAGGTTGCCAATCTCGTGAGCCGGGTTCAAACACCTAGGGGGACACAAGCGTTTCCGAAATTCCCCCTGAGGTTTCACCCCCTCTTCGCATCCGAAGAGCAGCCGGTTGAAATCTCCTGGTTGAAAATCCCGGCGGGCGCATTTTATTTTTATATTCTCTCATGCATACTTACATAATGCCTGCGGCCGTCGTCCAACTTGGTTAGGACGCTAGCCTTCCAACAACCCTTTTTCGCCCTCCAGACTGGTACGGGCGAAAAAGCGTTGACGGAAAATGAGAAATTTTGCAATTTCTCCGAAGAAAGCTAATAATCCGGGTTCAAATCCCGGCAGCCGCATAAATGCCTGCAATCACTGCCCGCCTTGCGCATCCAGGAAATACCTGAACGGGGTTGGCGCATATTCCCTATGCACTATGAGGGTTTCGTATTCCAAAATAACGTCCGAAAATTTCTCCTTTATCTGGCTTAGTTGCCTAGGCGCGGGAAACCCAACGGCTTGAGCCGTTGGATGAAAGCGCCCCATTTCTTCTTATTTTATCAACCAAAAATAGAGCCAGCGGCGGCGCGCGGCGCTACCGCGCCGCCATCAGTGTATC
>JAGVWK010000035.1 GCA_018304295.1 Microcaldota archaeon
CCCATGCGCAATCAGTCGCCTCATGGTATGTCCTTGGTGAAATTGCGTAGTTTCCCATTGAGGACAAAAAGGGATTTTGCGAATACGGATATGCATTTTCATCCCTATTTTGTGCGCACGCAAGCACGTCTGTTGAGGGCGCACCATGGCAGTTTGTGCCGCACGTGCCTTGGCTTGAATAAACAACGTTTGTCCTAACGCACACAAATTCATTGCCCGCATTAAATTCTGTGCATTGCTCAAGGCCGCAATTCTTATTGCAAATTTCCAAAGAAGCGTAATACGGTTCACCCGCCTCGCCGCACCCATATTTATGCTCCCCAGCGGGCACTTGCGGGCATGGGGTATTAAGGGGCGTTTCCCCATCTTCATAAGGAATCTTGTAATTCATGTACCTGTCTTTTGTTCCGCCTGTTGGAACCCCGCAAAACTGGTCGCTCATTGGAAAATACAGCCTGCTTTCCTCATAATCCGAAAAGTTGGAGCCTATCCCAAAGCGGAAAGTGTTTGCCCACAGTTCTCCGCCTGCCTTTTTCACCCTATTAAGCGTCTTTTTTGTCATGGGCTCAACGCTGCACGTTGCCCCATAGAGATTTATTGCAGAGGATTGCACGCTAATTGCCTGCAAGTCCACCTTATTCGGGTCAACCTTGTCATTTATCCTATGCGCTTTGAATAAACTTTCACCCTCCCTTTCCACCCTGTATTCCTTGCTGGACGTTCCATTTCTTTTCACAATAACGTCCGCGCCACTTTCCAGAGTCGCAACTTTTGCCCATTCTTCATCTTCAAACGTTACTCCATCCCCCAAAAGATCACTGCGCAGCGCGCTGGCAGTCGCAGCGCTCCCAATCTCGGTTTCAAGCGCACTGGCCGCATCCTGTGCAGACATGGGCGGCATCGTTGTAATCGCGTCTTTGCCGCATAGCTGCACATTACAGTCTTCCTGCACGCACTTGTTGGGCACATCATCAATGCAAATTGGAATGTCCTCAAACACGTCCGGGTCCCCGGCAGCTATAAATTGCCCGTTGGGGTATGCGCGCTGGCCGCCCACCCAGCACTGGCTTCCGGCTTCCACCTGCTCAAGGCAGCGGTAATACGCAACTTTGCAATAGCCCGCATTCTCATCAATCGGGCACAAGTCCGGCTGCAACCCTGTTTGCGTCCCGTCAGGGTATGCGCAGCAGCGCAGCTCTGTTCTCATGCTTGGCATTTTCGCATTCCCATAAGGAAGCGGCGCAAGGACTGCCCCGTCTTTGCCTTTGCAAACGGAATTGCCGGCATCAAGCGCATCCGCCTTTGAGCAGCAGCTTTTGGAGCTTGCGGTGCAGCCTGCGGCAAAAAGCAGCGCAACAAACGCAAATGCAACAATGTATTTTCTTTCCATGCGCACACCTTTTACACAAGCTTTGCAACCATCCTCATTATTTCCCCCGTGTCCCCTCCAAGTATCGGGGCTGCTGCCCTCACGAATATGAGCGCAAGCGCAAGCGCAACAAAGGGGTAAAACATTATTTTCACGGTAAGTACTGCAAGCTTGTCAGCAGCGCTTGAATAGGCTGCAAAGCTTCCCCCAATCCAGTTGGCATCAATGCTGTTTATCAGCACCGCGCTTCCCTTAAAGCCCGGATAGCACGCGCCCAGCTCCTGCAATGTTGAGTCCGGCCTGCCTTCAGCTTTTACAAACGACGGGTCCAGCATCACAAACGCTATCGGGAAAACAAAATAAAAGCCAATCGCAATCGCAATCAAAAGCCCACCCACCCCCCTTGTTAGCGGAAAAATGCGAAGCAGTATGCCAAGGGGCAAAAATACGCTCAGCATGTTGTTTGCAATATAAACCGCCAAAGTGTATTGCGCATGCAGTGCAACCTGCAACGGGACTATCTTTTCCCCAAGAAGGTGCGCCTGCTCAACAGCCTGGTGCATTTCAAGGTGCCATGAGCCGCAATCCACATTCATTCCAAAAAGCATAATGCACGCGCTTGCAGCGCTTTCAGTGTCCTTGTTCCTTTTGTAAATATAATTATACATGGTGTCCAGTGCGTATATGTTTTCCTGCAGCTTGCACTTGAATGCCTCAAGTGGGCCCCTGCCTGCGGTTGCAGACGTAAAACTGCCGCCTTGGCCTTGGTCATCAAATATGCCAAACTCATATCCTTGGCACACAATTGTGCTCCCAGCCCCAATTACCTGATCCTCTATGTACTTAAATACCCCATTGCTTGCATCAAAGAGCAGCACGCTTGCAAAAACTATTGCAAGAACTCCGCCTTTGCCCATCTTTTTAGGTTGTCCAGGTTAAACGCCACCCCAAGCATGTACACAAGAGTATTGAACCCAACGCACGCAAGCGCAGCCATTATTGCATATTGCTTCCAGTCCCTGCTTTCCCAGTTGGCGCTAAAGCCTTCTCCAGAGCCGTATTGCCCAAGCGCAAGCTGGGACAAAAGAAGCAGCCCCAATGCAATCAAATGCGCTTTTCCCATACACTCCCTTTTTCATAGCATCTGCCCAAGGCGTGAAATGTCCACTTCCTCGCCAAGAACGCGCGATATCTCCCGCGCAACCGCCGCTATCACTATAAAATTAAGCGCGGGCGCAAACACCCCTGCAATGAACAGTATTGCAACCAGCCTTATTATGTCAGGAACAACATCCAGTTCCCTATTTTCCCACTCTGCATATGCATTTCTCTCAAGCGCATTTTCCCCACTGCGCCCGACTTGCACAATGCCAAGAAGCGGCGAAATATACTGCTCCCCGACTATCCTGTTTGGCAGGGCAGGCATAATTTGCGCAGCCGCATTGGGAAACACAAGCCCGTCCACATAAAGCATGACAGGATACATCATATAAAGCGCAAGAACAAGCGCAATCATCGCACCACCAAAGCCGCGCATAAAAGGCAGGGAGCGCACCACTATCGCAAGGGGCAAAAATACAAGGAACATTCCCCCTTTTATGTAAAGGAGCAGGAAAAGCTGGAACAATATTGAAAGCAGCGCAATTGTTGAAATGCTAAGCAAATTCCCAAGCAGGGAAATGTGCGAAGCTTCCCCACCCTTTGGGGCAAAAGACGTGCCCGCGCCTGCAAGAAGGCAAAATACCTCGCATTGGTATTGCTGCACGCCGCTTCGCAGCTCGTACGCGCCCATATTGTAGCGTACTGCCGTTACCACCCCCTTTGCATAGCTTGCAAGGTTTTCAAGATATATCTGCGTTGCATTATACATGCCATCCTGCCCATCCCCAAAGGAGCGCTGCATTACATTCTCATAATCTCCCTCTTCCAGCCCAAGAGCAATCGGGCCTATTTGCGCAGGGGTTGCAACGCAGAAAAGCGTGAGGGCAGCATATATTCCAACAACTATAATAGCGGAAGCAAACACCTGCCACACTTCAGTTTTGCACCATGTGCTTATGCGCGGGCTTTCTATTGCCTTGCCAAGCATGTATGCCAGCGCAACAAAAAGCGAAGCAGCCAAAAGCGCAAAAAATGAAAGCAGCGCAAGCTCATTCATCCCCTCGTCATTGCACACTGGCGGAAGCACAAAGTCCGCATGCGCAGCTGCGGATAGCAGCAAAAGCGCAAATGCAATATTCGCATTTTTTCCCATCAGGATATCCTCGCAAGCGCGGACACGTCAATTTCGCTTCCAAGCAAACCGGCAAATGCGCGTATGAACGCAAGCGTTATCATGAGCCTTGCAATTGTCGCAAATATTGAGCGCACAAGCGCAAGAAAAACAACGTGGTCCATGAGCCCGCTGTCCGCAATCTGCGCCCTCTCATTATCCAGCTGCGCAATATCCTGCACCGCCGGGTCGCAGGTTACACCCGGGTCCACCAAAGGGGCGCTATTTGCCCACTGCTCCCCTCCAACGCTTTCCACCTGTTCCATGAGCATGTTCTCAAAGAGCACCACCGTGAGCGGATGCACAATGTAAAATCCGGTTGCAATCGCAATAAGCGCAGCCCCGCCAGCGCGCGTGAATTTGAACGCATGCAGGAAAAGCCCTGCAGGCATGAGTATTGTGAACGCATAAAGCTGCGACAATTTCAGCAGAAGCTGCTCAATGCTTATGTCTGAAAGCGCGCTTCCCAGCACTATCATTGCCTGCACGGTTGTGCCTCGCAGCATGTTAAGCGTGCTGCACGCTACAAGGGAATATCCTGCTCCAAGATACGTGCAATACACCGAGCGCGAGGCTGCCACCCCAAGGTTCTCATTAAGTCCCTTGAAGCTGTTGAATGCTGCAGAAATGTCCGAGCTTATCTCCCCAAGCGCATTTTCCGCCTGCATCCCAAGCGTGCCTCCCACCTCTCCTCCCGCAGCCCCAAGCAACCCCGGTATATACACAGTATCAAGCGCAGTTGCAAGGGAAACAAGTGAAATGAGCACAACCGCTGTTGCAAGAAGATGCACAACCTCGTCCAATATTATTGCGCGCAAATGCGGCTGGTCAAACACGTAGCTTGCCATGTATGCAAGCGCAAGAAGCGCAAATGCAAGAAGCATTGCTGCGGCTGAAAAAGCAAAGCTTATGCCTCCCTGCTGCACAGGCGTGCAGGAAAAAGTCGCGGATGCCGCATTGTTCCCCTCGTCCACTTCCCCTATTGAGTTTGCATAGTCAACTGCAAAGTTCACCGCATACTGTGTTGGCGCGGTTACCTGCGGGCACGTGAACTGAAATCCCACCTCCCTGCTCCCGCCGGCAGCAAGCGGGAGGGTATTTAGCGTCTGCGCCGCAATCGCAGGCATTCCCTGCACTGCTGCCCTTACCTCTATTTGCGTGTTTGGCGGGCTTGGGGAAGTTCCAATATTCGCAACTTCTACGCTTGCCTGCACGTTCTCTCCTGCAAGCGCGCTTGAAGGCACAGCCTGCGCATTCTGCGCAGCCAAATCCACGTCAGCGCACGTAACCACGACCGTTGCAACATTGTCCTGCTCATAAACGTTCTCCCCCGCCCCAAAATCATTGTATTCATCCAGGTTCGGCTCCTTTATGCCATCCGGGCTGTCAATTTCAAGCGTTATGATATGCGTTCCGGGCGTGTCAGGACAGGTTACCTGATAGGAAATCTCCTGCGAATAGCTGGACGGCTGCACCTGAACCTGCATTTGCCCGCTTGGAACAAGCGTTGCCCCGCCAACTATCTGCGCATCTAGGCTCACATCCGCGCTTTGGGAGCCGTCCTGCACAATATGGATTAGCAGCTCTTCACTTGCGCCCGTTGGAATGCTCATCCCAATTATATCATACGCGTCGCCAACAAGCAGCTTCAAATCATATTCCGGATGCACTGCACACAGCACCAAATCATTTTGCGGCACAACCCTGCATATATCATCTATGCTGCAGCAAACATCGCCTGGGATATTGTTGCACCAGCCCATATGCACCGTACATACAGGTTCCTCAGAAACCCAATCGCACAAGCCGTTTTCACACTCAGTGTACCCCCCAACCTGCCCGCAGCACCCGTTATAAATAGGGCCCCCATCAGGGAGCTCATTCGTGCACGCCTGCCCCACATTTCCACAAAAATAACCTGCCTCGCATGTGCCACCCATGCATATTCCAGGCACACAACAGCCTCCAAAGCCCCCCCCGCTGCAGCTTTCGCCCAAACCCGTGCAATCAGTTTCCGCAAAGGCAGCGCCGCTACTGAAAACAAGCGCAAGCAGCAGCAATGCAATTTTCCCCTTTCCCATCATATCAGCCTTGCAATTCCCGGTATCTCAACGTCCCCTCCAAATATTGGGGAAAGCACGCGCACAAATGAAAGTATGAGCACTATGTTGAAGAGCGGCAGCACCACTGCGGGTATCATGAGCACCCCGACGTTTTTTGTAAGCGAGTCCCCTTCCGCCCCCCCCACCTTTGTTATGAACGACGCAGGTGTGATGCGCGAGGGGCCGCTAAGCTCCTCCTGCGTGCACTGCTCTGCGCAATCCGTTCTCACCTGCGGCACCCCAAGGCAATCCTGCTCGCATGCAAGAAGCGTTTTATCAGCGCACACGGCTTGCGGGACTGTTGCCTTGCACTCATCAATGCAGTTTGTGCATACGCCTGCGCATCTCTCGTTCCACTCTGAATCCGGCATTCCAGCTCCTATAAGGCGGCATTCAAGCGGGCATCCTTTGCAAAAACTGTCGCTATATTCCATGCACGCATCAGTAGGCTGGTCTACGTGCGGTATCTCCACCCTGCACTCATTTGCGCAGTTTTGCAAACTGCAATCATAAAACTCACTGTCAAGATTGCACACGGTCTCATCATCTACAATCCTGCATTCCTCAGGGCACTGCCTGCACCTGCCCCTTATATTATACGGGGCATCCCGTTCAGCAATGGGCAACATCTCGTTTTGCGGGCTTGCGCCTATTATCCCATTTCCCAAATACGGCATGCAAAAAGGCGGCTTAAGGTCGCTTCCAAGAACAGCGGAAAGCTCCACTTTGCAGCTGTTTGAGCACTTTGCAGCCAAGCACGCGCCATGCATTGCAGGAGTGTCGCATTCCTCCGGCACTTCCCCGTTCTCAAGTATCCTGCATTTATAGGGGCATTGCTCACAAAATGGATTCGGCCCATTAATTGGCGTTTCGTCTTCAAATGCATGGCAGCCTGGGCCGCTTGGAAGCTCAAATGTTTGCATGCACGGATATTCGCACCCGTCATCACACAGCTGCAGGGGATTGCCGTCGTCACTAACGCACTTTGCCGTCCTGTCCCCATACAGCTGTGTTTCATCCAGCGTGTAAGTAAGCTTTACCCTGCAGGCAAAAAGGCAGCTCTCACATGGATACACCTGCGGGGAAGCCCAACCCCTGCAAATCCTTGGGACGTTCTCCGCAGACTCCACAAGCCCGTATGCCTTGCATTGTGCATTGCAGCTTGATGCATCGCACATTCCGCTGCCTGCATAATCCGCGCACACCCCATTGTAAATGTCTCCCTCATCATCCTGGAAGTTAAAGCTATCGGGCGCCACCTCATAATCATTGTACCTGCAACTATTTGGGCATGACTGGCAGTAGCTGCCCTGGTCCCCGTCTGGGGCAGCAGCGCAAAGCCCGTCCTGGGGAACAGTTGCCTTGCATTCGCTTGGGCATTGCTCACATGCGCTGGGGCAGCCATCTGGCAAATCGCCATTCACCCTGCACCAAGCAGGGCATTCCCCGCACAGCTGGTTGCACGTTTGCGTTGCAACCTGCTGCACAGTGATTGCGCATTTGCCTAGCGTATCCAGCGCACATTCCCGGCATTCGGAAGTGTCGCATACACCCATGTCTCCCCTAGACGCATACTCATCTCCCTGCTGTATCCTCACCCTGCAAAATGCCGGGCACTGCGCGCATTCTTCGCACAAATTATCAGCAGGGGTTTGCGGATACTGCGGTATCCTTGTATCCGCATCTATGGTTATCTCTTCCATCGGCTGCTGCACAAGGCATGCGTCATTCTCCTGCAATTGCTGCTGCGTAAGCCCGCATACGGATTCGCTTTCGCATGAAGAGGCTTCGCGCAGCCTTACAACCTTGCATCGCACGTCGCACTGCCTGCACGCCTGCTCCACGTCCTTTTGCAGGCACATTGAATTATAGCTTGGGTAAGGCACCTCCCTGCATGTGCTTGGGCAATCGGCGCACACATTCTCCTCACCCTGCAGCCACTGCGCGTCCAAATCAGCGCACGCAATAAAAGTATCATCATCCCCCGCAGGGAAGAAATATCCCTGTTCATCTGCCCCAGGTATCTCATATACTGCATCCTGGTCCACCGGATCAAGCTCCAATGCGCCCAAGTTAAGCGCAGCCTCAAGCTCGTCCGTGCTGTTTATGTTGAATTTTGTGCCGTCGTTTGCAATGTATGTTGCAAGCGGCGCAACGCTCCTGCACTCAGCGGGACATGCATCGCTCAGGGCAAACATATTGTCCCCGTAAATGGAAACAACAAGCGTGAGCCATGAGAAAATGTAAGTGAGAGGGTAGATTACCATGAGCGCAACCGCAAGCGCAAGCAGCAGCCCCCCGAGCTTGCGCGTGAAAAAGAACGTGCGCAGTATAACGCCCACAAGCAAAAAGAGCGGCCCGACCCCGAACGTTATCACTTCTATAAAGTAGCGCTGCGCATGCAGGCTTGCACCTATTTTTGCATAATAATCAAAGAGCACATTATACTTATCAACAAGCATGCTCATGCCGGCATTTGGCCCATAGCTTCCCCCGCTCCAAAGCATGAGCACGCTGTAAGTTTGTATTCCGGAGCGCGCGCTTGCAGCCCTTGCAGCGCTTAGGGAGTTTCCCAGCATGCCAAGCGCGCTGTCCGAGCTTGCATTAAGCATCATTGAAAGGTAGGTGTCTGCAACGTGCATTGAGCAGGGCATTTGCAGGTTTTGCGTGCACGCGCTCCCATAAGAAATTGCCTCCATCGTGCCCTGCGCGATTTGCGCGGCAACAACGTCAAAGAACGTAACAATCCCCAGAAGGCCCGCAATTATTATCATAGAGCCGAACACTTGCGCAAGCTCAATGCCTGCCCACATTTTCATTTCCCGCGAGTTTAGCGCAAACCCGAAAATATACGCAAGCGCAACAAGCGCCAATGATATTGCAACCGCAATAATGCCCGCAGCGCGCCAGTCATTTAGCCACCCTTGTGCGTAAATGCCGCTTTCCTCCCCTATTGTTCCCTCCCCTGCCTGCGCCCTAAGCGTGGCATCTGTAGCGTTTGCCGCCTCATAAGGAGCCAGCGCTGCAGCCGGCATGTGCGCAAAAAGCAAAAGCGCAAAAAGCGAAAATGCAATGAATGCGGTTGTTTTCATTTGTACACCTTTTTCATGTAGGCAGCGCAGCCAATGCGCGCGAAAGCGCCATCGTGCCGCTCATAAATATCACAAGTGCGAGGTTGGGCATGAATATTGCCTGCGGTATCATGGAGGAAATCTTGTAGAGCTGGCAGTTCTCAAGTGTGCATGCCTCCCCAAGCGCCCTGTCCTGAAACGAAAAAACCTGCGGGTAGCTCACAAGCACGCCCTCCGGATCCATATTGTTCCATGCAGCCCCCCCAAGCGCATACGTTGCAGGCACAAACACATAAAGGCAGAATACGCCGGCGAGCATGAAGTTGCCCGCATTTCTTGTGAAGGGCACTATTCTCATTATTACCGCAAAGGGAAGCAGCACGCTCATCCCAACTATCTCTATAAGCTGCAATGCGTATTTTTGAGCATGCAGGCTCACCACCAAGGGCAGCATAATATCCATCACCATCTCCTGATGCGCCGAAAGCGCCTTGCGGCTTGCGCGCAGGGGGACTCCTGTTGATTTCAGCGTTGGCACCCCTATATAGAGAAATGCGGTTGCATCAAGCTGTTTTTGAAGGCTTTGCTTTACAAGGGTTTCAACGCTGCCGATGCCGCTTGTTGAAAGGTCGTCCAAATACCTATAGGAAGATATGAACGGGCTTGAGGTTGCATACTCGCCCATTATTGCAGCATCATTTGTTATCGCTGACAGCACTTCGCACGAGCCTATTGTAAATGCCACCACGGCAACTACAACGACCGCAGCAACCCCAAGGGAAAACACCTCGTCCTTTGCCCACACTTTCATCTGCTCATTATCGCTCGCATTCCCGAACATGTGTGCAAGCGCAACAAGCCCAACAGTGAGCATGAATGCCATTCCTATCCATACGGTTGCATCGTTGTCCGCAAAATCCGCAAAGCAGGCATCCCCCTCCCCATCTCCCACATAAGCCGCTGCAGACGCTGAGCAAAGCGCAAGCAAAAGCGCAAGTGCGATTTTCCCCCTTTCCATATTAGCCCACCAGCCTGAAAAGCCCGTAAAGCTGCGATTCTCCCCCGAATATGACAATGAAATTCCTTGTAAGCACGAGCGCGAAAATAAGGGGAAGAAGGAAAAGCACAACCATGAGCACTATATACTCCGTAGCAGCAGGCAGCATGCGCGCATTCACCGGCTCAAAATATTCCCGCGCATCAAATTCCCGTATATAGCTTTTTGCAGCAATTCCCATTCCCATTGCAACTGCCGAAGCTCCTACCGAATACCATTTTTCAGTTGGAACCCTGCAAGTATGCATAAAGCATTCCGCAAAGCACGCAAAATACGCCACATTAGAGGAAGTGCATGCGACTGCGCACACCGGCGTGCATATCGCCACCCACCATCCCAATTCGCCAGCCCCAAAGCCGCTTGTGAAAAACTGCACCTTTGGATTGCACATCAATTTGCTTGCTGGCGGGTTGTCAAGATGCGGGATGCCTATTGCAGCATTTGACACTTTTTCCCCAAGTGCCTCCGAATAATTCCCATACACTTCCTTTGCAACAACAAGCGCGGTGGGATACGCAATGGCAGCCCCTGCTCCTGCACCAAGGAAGAGCGCACCCAGCTTTCTTGTAAGGGGAAAGGTGCGCATCACAACCCCAAGGGGCATCATTATTGCAGCAATTGACATAAAAAACACAAGAAAAGCCTTTTGCGCGCTTACCAACAGCACTGTGAGCGCAACAGAGTCCGCCGCGTTACCAAGCGCACCAGCAAGCCCGCCCAAACCTGACATTGGCGCAGAGCTCCAGTTGCCGCCCACCTTTATGGGCGTAATGGAAATTGCGCTGCTGTACGAAAACCCAACCGCGATATTCACCCAAAAGCCAGCCTCAATTATCTCCTCATGCAGCGCAATACCCAAGCCCTGTGCCTCCTCAAGATAATCTTTGGCAGCATCATACGCGCTCGCATTCCCAGTTGTGAATTGCACCGCGGTGTTTATTGAGGCAACCATTGCAACAAGGAACACTACAATCACCGCGCTTATCACAAGCTCCTGCACCT
>JAGVWK010000036.1 GCA_018304295.1 Microcaldota archaeon
CGTGAAGGCAGACACAATCAAAAGATATATTGAGAAACATCAATTCAAGGAGCTGAACATCTCAATCTCGGAGGCAAAGGCGGAGTCGCAGCAGATGCGTCTCTCTACCTATTCATAGTTGCCGCGGAAGCCCACGGCTTCAGCCGTGGGTAATTCACCAAATATCCAATAGAATATGCAACAAAAGCAGCCGCAAAAATCAGGGATTTATTGCGCGGGAGCAAAGGCGAGGATAAGGAAGGGGCGTAAAATTACGCCGCCCGCGTTCATTCCCCAAGCACGTAGCTGAAAATAAGCGGCGCAACTATTGTTGCATCCGACTCCACCATGAACCTTTTTGTCTGCGGCGAAAGCTTTCCCCACGTGATTTTCTCGTTGGGAACAGCCCCTGAATACGACCCGTAGCTTGTTGTGGAGTCGCTTATTTGCGCAAAATATTCCCACAGCGGCACGCTCCTTTTCAAATCCTGGTTTATGAGGGGAACAACGCATATTGGGAAATCCCCTGCAATCCCCCCGCCTATCTGGAAGAAGCCCATTTTGCAGGCTGCCGACTCTTTTTCATACCAGCCGACAAGCTCTTTCATGTATTCAAGCCCCTCTTTCATTATTTGGGTATTCTTGATGGTTCCACCAATGTGTTCGGCAACAAAATAGTTCCCAAGGCTTGAGTCCGCCCACCCGGGCACAAAAATCGGCAGGTTTTTTTCGCACGCAGCCAAAAGCCAGCTGTCCGCAGGGTCTATCTGGCAATGCTTTGAGAGCTTGCCGCTTCTTATAAGCTCATAAATATATTCATGCGGGAACGCCCTAATCCCTTTTTCCTGCGCGTTTTTCCAAATCGGAAGCAGCTCCCTCTCAAGCCTCCTCATCGCCTTCTCTTCCGGTATGCACGTGTCAGTAACGCGGTTGAGCCCTTTTTCCATAAGCCCAAGCTCGTCTTGGGGTGTCAGGTCCCGATAGTCCCTCATCACCGCATAATCATTGTGCGCAATAAGGTTGAACAAGTCCTCCTCAAGGTTGGCGCCCGTCGTGGAAATCGCATGCACTTTCCCTTCCCTTATCATTTTTGCAAGGCTTATCCCAAGCTCGGCAGTACTCATCGCCCCGGCCATTGCAAGCAGCATCTTCCCGCCGCTTTCCACGTGCTCCTTATAAGCAGCCGCAGCCCCAAGAAGCTCCGCGGCATTAAAATGCCGGTAATTCCTTTCCATGAACTTTGAAATGACGCCTTTCCCATCCACTCGGCAACCCTCCATCGCATTTGTTATGCACATCATTGCGCAAAAAATTATATATGCGTTTGCAATTTTTGCATTGCGCGCGTGCGCATGAAAGCGGCGGGCGCAGCCGCATGCTCGCAATGCGCGGGCATTTTATTGCTTACTGCGCATATCCTAACAATGCATCCGTAGTCCAGCCTGGTAGGATAAAATAGGCACATTCATATTGCCTCTCTGAGATGAAATGCCATGAGGGGAATAGGGGAATGCATATCTGGCAAGAGGCTGAAATTCAAAAATGGGCTGCAAAAAGAGTTTCTCAAAAGAATTAAGAAAAAGAGCGGACTTACCTGGGCTGAGCTAGCCAAGCAGCTGGGTGTCAGCGAACATACGTTGAGGGTAGGCTGGCACGATGAAAAATCCACGCTCCCCTACAGGATTGCAGCAGCGCTCCTAAAAAAATACCCATTTATGCGGTTAAGGGCAGTCAAAGCCGACTGGATAGAAAAAATCCTGCCTGCGGGCTGGGGGCAAAAACTTGGCGGAAGCCGTGCAGGGCTAAATAAAAGCAGAAAAAAATATCCATCCCAAAGAAAAGCGAAGAACTTGCTGAGATATTTGGCGCAATCCTCGGGGACGGCTATCTGGGCAAAAACGAATTGACTATTACAAGTGCATTTCATGAAAAACGCCATCTGGAATATATCAAACAAAAAATACGGAAGCTATTCGGAATCAGCTCGAAAACATTTGCCAGCTATACTAATGAAAACGTCTTTGTTTTGGACTGCTATTCCTCGGAATTGGTCAAATTTCTGACTGCTGATGGATTGGCTATCGGCAACAAAATAAAAAACAAGGCTGCATTGCCTGGATGGATTTCGCAAAAAGACGATTTCATTTTCGGTGCCTTGAGGGGGCTGTTTGACACCGATGGCGGGATTTATCGCAAACAGAAAAAATATTCGCGCGCGTTCATCGAGTTTCAAACCACATCCCCTGCAATCAACAGGGACATTTGCTTTTTGCTAAGAAAAACCAAGTTTACCCCATCCAAGACTTTTACGAGAAGCGGTTTTACAAAAAAGAAAGGGCATAATGTGCGAATACAAAAGCAAGAAGAAGTTCGCAGATTTTTTAGGCTGGTTGGCAGCTCAAATCCCAACAACATTGTCAGATTCAAACATTGCACTGAAAAAAACTACGTGCCAGCCAGCAATAGGCTATATAAACAAATAGTGGCTTATAAAGGAAGATTGCCTTTCAAAACGCGGCTATAGTCTAGACTGGTCAGGATACGAGATTCCCAATCTTGTGACCCGGGTTCAAATCCCGGTAGCCGCACTCCCATCCTCATAAGAGTGATAGCATGAAATCCTCAAACATACTCGTGGTTGACCAGAAGCGCGAATTTGCAAAGCAGATAGGGAAAAAAAACTCCGAGTCCGATATCGCGCTCTACGGGCTTAAGGAGGGCGACAACATACTCACCCTTATAGAGCCCTATTCCTACCCCGAAAAAGCGCAAAGCCTGCTGAATGCGATCGCGCTTTGCTCGCACGCGCTTGTGGTAACGCGCGAACTGAACAAGGATTTGGCGGAGTGCATAGTGGCGCTCAACTGCTCAAACCTTCCCGGCTTCATAATATACGAGGGCGTCTCAAAAGAGGAGATTGCGCCTTTCATAAAGGGCACCTGCCTTGAAAAGTACGAGGAGCTTGAGAACGACTCAAACGCGGTGCGCATAAAGCTCCTTTCCCTTGCAAACGCATACCCCCCCTCCCCTAAAAAAGCGCTCATAGACAGCTGCTTTGCAGTAAAAGGCGTAGGCACTGTTGCGCTTGGAGTAGTGCTTAGCGGCGAAATAAACGTGCACGACGAGCTTGAAGTCATGCCCCTTGGCAAAAGCGCACAAATACGCTCAATACAAATGCATGACGTGGACGTGAAAAGCGCACCGGCAGGCGCACGGCTTGGAACGTGCCTTAAGGGCGTGGAGCCCGAAGAGGCAGGACGGGGCAATTACCTGTGCGCTTTAGGCATTCTCCAAAAAGCAAATTCCCTCACCCTTAGCGTAACACTCTCAAAATTCTCAAAAACCCCGCTTTTTGCAGGCAAAATAGTGCACGTATGGGAAGGAATGCAAAGCACGCCCGCAACCGTTGAGGGAGACGAAATAAAGCCGGGCCAAACCGGCATCCTCACCCTCAAATTGCACAAGGAGCTTGCTTACGAAAAATCAAGCCGTTTCCTTCTTGCGGACTATGAAGCCCGCCCGCGCATAATCGCAGGCGGCACGCTCATATGACTTCTTTTACTTATTCTCATTCATCCCGAGGAATTCTCTTGCATCCTTATTCAGCTCATTTCCAAAATAACCTTTTACTATTTCTTTAAATCCGATTCCCATATAAGATGCAAGCTCTTTCACACGTTTTATCTCGCTAGGCAGCATGTCTTTTGAATGTATCGTTCTTCCATCAGCCAATTCTATATCAGCATATCCAACTACCTGCCCTGAGCCTGGCGGTCCGCCGGCAAGCAACCTAATGAAAGTTATTCTTGCTATGTTCTTAAACCTAATTTGCTCATTTTTCTTTCCAAGCGCTGAGAACGATTCGACTGTTAACTCCTTTTTTGATTTGTCAAAAAACATTCTCTGGCTCTTCAGAATGCTCGCCACGAAAATGCCAATTAGAAGGACAGGAATAACTACAAACGGTGCAAATTCATTTGCCCTGAGAGCTACAAACCACACATACGCATCTATCCACAGGCTAACTGCTATCACTGCAATTGCAAAAATTTGCACCAACCCAGCAGGCAATTCTGGTTCTATCACCATTACTTCTTCTGAAATTTTTTTCACAGGCATGCAAATCACTACCTATCTCAAATTAACTGCCCACTCCTTTGTTTTCTTAAGCGCAGCCTCAAGCACAATCCCGTCGCATCCTTCCCTCACCCTTATGCTTGCAGCCCCGTCATGCCCGCCGCCAGCCTCTATGCAGTTTGGCAGCTCCCCCTTGAGAGCCGTGATTATCTTCCTTGCAGAAAACCCGCTCTCAAGCGCCTCTTTGCTTGCGCGGAAGTTCACAGTCCTTTTTGAATGCCCTATTCCCACAAAAGGCTTTCCCGTCTCGCGCAGCGCATCGTACGCAACGCCGCATGTTTTCCCCGGTGAAGGGAATTCGTTGCGCCCTGCAGACAATTTCTCCAGCGGCACCACAACAATGCCAACATTTCCTTCCATGTGCACTTTGCACAATGGCGCCGCAGCTTCCCGTATCCTGTCAAGCTTTTCCTGCGCAACAGAATAAAATTCCATCCACACCTCTTCGCGCGACAAAACGCGCGAATAAAATTCCCCTGCATTGTTGAAATTCCCAAAAGAGGCAAGGTAATCAAGCACAAGCGCCTTTTTTGCAATCTGTGCATCATCAGATGCGAATTTGCTTTTGTCGCCGCAAAGCGAAAGCCGCGCAAGCTCATGCATTGCCTTTTCGTCCGCCCCTGCAATGGTTGCGATGCGGCTGCACAAAAACCCTGCAGCATAATCCGAAGTCCCTCCCATGCCCTCCTTGTGCGGCGAAACAAAAAGGGAGAGCAACGAAGCGGTTTTTTGCGAGTGCGGATGGTGGTCTATCACCATTGTTTCCACGCCGGCAGCCCTCATGAGCGCGTGCGCCTCCCTGCTTTCCTCGTTAGCCCCAAAGTCCGCCAAAACAAGAAGCGGCTTTTCATACCCGAGCATGTTGTTAAGGTCCCTTACAGCATCGCGCATCTCATAAATCGCAGAACCGTTCTGCATTATGACTGCCTTTTTTGACCCCAGTGCCTTCCATAGCGCAATGCCGCTTGTAATCCCGTCCGCATCGCAGTGAAAGCGCACAAGAACGAACTTGCCGTTCCTTCCTGCAGAGGACAATATTCGC
The DNA here is from genome assembly GCA_018304295.1 of Microcaldota archaeon. Lineage (GTDB taxonomy): Archaea > Micrarchaeota > Micrarchaeia > Anstonellales > Anstonellaceae > Anstonella. Next base: position 5,159 of record JAGVWK010000036.1, read on the forward strand.
GCAGCGGTTTCCATATCCGGGCGCATTTTGCGCATTGTTTCGTCATCAGCAGGCACGCCATCAGGAGCATTGTTTTCCATTGCCTTATTTCCCTCTGAAGGATTATTAACCTCCCTTTCAAAATACGTGCATGAAAAGCACGGACAAGAAGCCCTACAAATTCCTTGACCACACTGCCGATATAATGTTTGAGGCATACGGGAAGGATTTTCAGGAGGCGCTGCAAAACGCCGCACTTGCAATGTTTTCCATAATGGGGCACGCGGAAGAAAAAGAGAGCTTCACGCTGCATGAGCGCGCGCGCAACAGGGAGGATTTGGTGGTGTACTCCCTCTCCTCGCTTCTGTCTCACGCGGAAGCGCAGGAGATGGTTGTGGGCAGGGTGGAAGTAACCTCATACAATGAAAAGGAAAATTCAATCACGTTGATCGCATACGGGGAAAAAAAGCAGCCTCGCGACGCCATAAAGGCGGTAACTTTCCACGAGCTCATGGCAAAAGAGGAAAAAGGCAAATTCACAATACGCGTGCTGCTTGACGTTTAGGCATTTTTCTTTTTTTCATTTTCCTTTGAGGCTTCCTTTTCGGGCTTCCCATTCCCAAAAAAAGTTATGTCATTTGAAAGCGGCAGCTTCACGTAATAAACATCATTGTGGTCTTTTAGCACAAGGGGGTTTTTTGCAAGGGAAAGCACGTCAACCTCAAAAACGCCGCTCTCAAGAAGCCGCACATTCTCAACTTCAAAAGCCTTTTCTTTTTCCCCCTCTTCAATGGGCTTTAAAAACCCATCATGCGCGCTTTCTCCCTCTATTACCGGAGGAAGCGGTGCATCTTCGCTTTTTTCGCCTGCAGCCTGCGCACCAATCCCCAAACCCTGCGCCTGTGCGCCAGTTGCCGTTGCATTATTCCCGGCTGCATCTGCGCTCATGTTTTCTGGAATTTGCTGCGCCTGCGCAGCGAATGCTTCCACTCCAAAATCTGTTGCTTGCTGCACACCGGCGGCATCCACCAGCCCGCTTGCGCCGGCAGGCGCACTTGCCGCAGCCGCATCCGGCAGTGCCTCATCCCTCTCCATGCCGCTTTCCTGCTTTGCCGTTTCGCTGCCGGAATCTTCCAAATGCGCCTCATTGCTTTTAGCTGCCTCTCCAATAGAAATGCCTGCGGGCGGATGGAGCGCATTTGTCTCCTCTGCAGCATTTTCACCAGCAGCCTTTTCCTGCACGTTTATCGCAGGCACAAAGCAGGGGCTTGTGAGCGCAAGCTCGTCCCCCGCGCTTTTAGTGAAAACAAAAGCCTTTGAGCCGCAGCTGCATCCACCTTGCAGCTCCTCAACGGTGCGTATTGCCCTTCCGCAGCGCATGCAAGTGTGCATTTTCCATACCTCTTATGCAAGCTTGCTTGCTATTGCCTCGTAAAGCCTTGGGATGTTCTCCCCAGTCATTGCGGATATCTCAACTACCGGGTATTGCGGGAAAGAATCCCTTATGCGCTTTACGTTTGCGCTGCTCAAATCTATTTTGTTTGCAATTATTACTACCGGCACTCCCTTTGCCTCCAAATTCCCAAGTATCGTAATGTTCACCTGCGTGTAGGGGTCTTCGGTGGAATCCACCACAAGAAGCGCGGCATCCACGTTTTCTATGTACCTCACCGCCTCTATTATGCCCTTTGTGGCCTCGCGCGCGCGTGCCTGCGCCTCTTTTTGCGTAAGCCCAAACTGCATGAAATCCCGATAATCCACTTTCACTGCAATGCCGGGCATGTCAAGGAGGTTCAACGAAAGCGAGACGTTGCTTGCCTTAAGAGTGATTTTTTCCTTTTGGCGAACAATCCTTGTTTCGTGCGGTATTATGGACACTTCACCCATCGGCTCTCCCATAAGGTCTATGCAAATCCTGTTCGCAAGCGTTGTTTTTCCCACGTTTGTGCTCCCGTATAGCCCCAAGCGTAGGTGTTTTCTCCTAAATAGCACTTTCCTTATCCATGCAACAAACTTCCCAATCATTCTTCCACATCTGTTTTTCCTGCACACTTTGTGCCCCATTCTGCTACAAACTTTAAAAAATGGCAGCCCATGATGCCTGCCCGAATGCTGCAGCCAGCAGCCGCACCTTTGCTTGCCCTAAGCCTGCGCCCCGTTTGCCTGCTTTTGCCTGTATATGCCTCTTGCAAACCCATCCACAACCTTTGGAAGCCCTATGTGCTCGCGCTCCAGTATTTTCGCGGCAGCCTCCTGCGCATCTTTGCATCCTGAAATATCCACTTCCTCCTGATATATTAGAGGCCCGCCATCCAGCGTGCTGTCCACAAAATGCACAGTATAGCCGCTTATTTTCTCCCCTGCCTCAAACGCATCCTGCTGCGCATGTGCTCCGGGGTATTTTGGAAGCAATGAAGGGTGTATGTTTATCATTTTGCCCCCGTACGCATCAAGGAGCTTTCGGCTCTTTATTATTTTCATGTACCCTGCAAGCACCACAAGCTGCGCCCGCAGCTCATCCAGCCTCATTTTTATTGCATCATCCATTGCCTCCCTTGTTCCATGCTCTTTCTCCTCATGCACAAAATATTGTATTCCCTTTGTTTTTGCCCTTTCAATTGCCTGCGCCTGCGGGTTGTCCGTAATAAGCCCCACTATTTCCGCATGCACCTCTTTTTTTTCAATCCCGTCCAATATTGACTGGAAGTCGCTGCCCCTTCCAGACGCCAGCACAACTACCCTTATTGGCGTTATTTTTTCACCCTGCGCACCCGCCGCCCTATTTGCCTTGCAATCAATTATTTCCTTCTCCGTAACAATGCAGTCCACCGGAATGTCGCTGGGCTTTGCAGGCACGCGGTCCATAAGCTGCACTGAATATGCTATTGCAACCTTGGCTGCAGTGCTATGGTGCAGGAACGCATCATAATAGCCTCCCCCGTATCCTATACGGTTGCCTTCCCTGTCAAATGCAATTCCCGGCACAACTATGAACTCTATTGAGGATGGGCTCACCGGGCTGCGCACAAGCGGCTGGGGTATCCCAAATACGCCCGGCTTCATTTCCTCCCCTGCATGCACCTCGCACGCAAGCAGCCTTTTGGGGTTCTCAAGAGTAACAGGGAGGCACACTTTTTTCCCTGCCAAATGACAATCCGCAATAAGCTTTTCAGTCCCCACCTCGCTGCCCACGGAAGCATACAACATAACTGTTTTCGCCTTTTTGAATTCCTCAAGTTCCTGCAGGCTTTTTGCAATCTGGCTGCTTTGTTCGCTGCCCCACTCAACGTGGTGCTCGCTGCGCGCTTTTTTCATTTTTTCCCGTATTTGCTCTTTCATTGCACCACATCCTTCTAGGCATTAACGTTGCACTCGCCTTTTCACATTGAAACTCTCACATTGAAACTTTGGGCTCTTTGCCCCTTGCAGCCGCAAGCACGTACATTGAGCCTGCCACAACCACCAGCCCGTGCCTGCCCGCAAGCTTTTTCGCTAAGGCAAGCGCTAAGGCTGCATCCTCCCGCACATATATTGCACCAGCAGGGAAAAAAGCCTTTGCAATTGGCAAAAGCCCCCTTGCCTTTGCGCTT
>JAGVWK010000043.1 GCA_018304295.1 Microcaldota archaeon
TCCCTTTTTCTGCAAGTGAATATATCTCTGGTATTATCTTCAGCAGCTGCTCCTTGTCTTCCTGCGCATAATCGCTTCCCTGCACCAAGGCAGCATAATCAGCCTGTTTTGCCTTGCTCAAATCAAAAGTCAGCGGAAATTCCAAATGCTGCCTTTCTATCGGCTCGTAGTTTGCAATTGCCAGATAGATTTCCCCGTGCCCTCCGTTTGTGATTTCCATGTGGATTGGGACATTTTGCTCGCGAAGCCGCATATTTTCCTCTGCAACAACTCCCTTGTAAACCTCAAGAATTTTGCCAAGATGAGCGGCATCGGTTTCTATCCTCACTGTGCCTATCATTCTGTGTGGCATGTTTACTTGCGGCAGCTTTGCCTGCGCCTGCTGCAAAAGCTGTAAAATGTCTCTTTTTGCGTGTTCAAGAACTACCTGCTCTCTGAAGACGTTCTCTTGAAAATTTATCTGCGTGTTTGTGGGCGCAAAGACAGTAAGCTGAGACATGAAACGCAATACTCTAATTACCTATAAAGAGCTTTGCGCAAAAACTCCAACTGTATTTTCCCTGCTCAAGGAACACAATAGTTTCCCTGCGCACGCCCACTTTTTTCGCCAATCCCTCCTGCGTAAGCCCAAAGCGCGCACGAAACTCTTTTATGCGGGTTTTCATTGCACGTCCCCCTTTCTTTCCAGCCACTCTTTTGCAACTAGATACGTAATTATCATTTCAAAGAGCAGCAGCCCGCCAAAGCTTTCCATTGTGAATTTCGCAACGCCCATGCTGTCCGCCCAGAACATTGCCGCAACGAAAACGTATGTGAGCCACCACGAGGTTGCAAGCGCCTTGTTCTGTATCTTAAGCGTGCGCTCGTCATAAAGAAGCTCGCCCTTTCTTGAGCGCCAGTACATTATTGCACCCACCACAAGCAGCGCAGCGCCCACGGAAACAATCGTGCTTTTCATTGTTTGGCTAAGGGGCATGTAGATTGTTGCGTAAATGCCTATTGTGAGTATTGCAACCCCTGCGAGTATCGCCCACCTGCCCCTCACTCCCATCGCGCCAATCTGCGCAGCGGCTTTTTTCCTTGTTTTTTTTGCCTGCGTTGTCGCAACAAGCTTCAATATTATAACAAGAGCCGCCCCCAAAAGCACCCCCATCAGCGGGTTGTCAAAAAGCATAAGCCCGAAAAGCAGCCCAAGCACAATAAACACTGCGTAGAGCGCCTCCATTTTGTCTTGCGTTTCCATAGTATCAGCCTCCTGTTAGATATTTCAAACATTATGTTAGATATATTTAACATAAAGATATATAAATCTAACATCTGCCGCCTATGCTCCAAAAAATCAGGAAACTTTCCCGTCTTTCACTTTTGAGAGGGTTACCTTTTTCCCATTCACAAGGAGCGCCTTCCCGTTTGCAAACACCTCGTAATTTTTCGCCTCAAGCTTTAGCGTGCAAAACTGGTCAAAGCTAATTTGCGCAGCCGGCTTTCCATCCTCCCCTTCAATTTTCACTTTGTCCCCGGCTGCGCCTTCAGGGGAAACGACCTCAAGCTTCCCTTCCTTGTCCAGCGCAGCAAGCAGCATTCCCATAGATTGCACGCCGCGCAAATTCGCAGGCTTGAGGTTTTTCACAATCACAACGTGCTTTCCGGTTAACTCCTCTGAGCTTATGTGCTGCACAAGCCCTGAAACAACCTGCCTTTCCCCATCAGAAAGAAGCACCTTCTCAACATAGAGCTTGCTTGCGTTTGGGTGCATTTCAACGGAAACCACTTTTCCGATTTCCAAATCCAAATCAGATGCATTTATTGGCGCAACTTCCGCCGCAATCTTTGAAACTTTTGCATCAATCGCGGTTTTTACCTGCTTCCCGGCGTATTTTGCCTTGAATTTCGCGATTTCCAAAGCCTCTATTTTCCTAAAAAGTATTTTTGGCTCCCCAAGCGGATGCCCTGAAAGCTTCCCGACCCCATCCCATTTTTCCTGCCTTATATTAAGCTGCGCAAATATCGCTTCACTTGTGTGCGGAATGTATGGCTGCAGCACTATTGCAAGGTCCTTTACCTGATGCAGAAGAACGTAAATCGCGCTTTCGCAATCTTCACGCGCATTTTTCGCGCTCTCCCACGGCTTGTTCCTCTGGAAATATGCGTTTGCCTCCTTCCCGGCACTCATCGCAACATGCAGCGCCTCCTTTAGCTGCACTTTCTCAAGCAACTCCGTAATCCTTGCGAATTTTTCGTTTTGCGCGGAAATGAACGCCTCATCTTCCGCACGCACTTTGCCCGCAGGCACTTTCCCTTCAAACTCGCGCCGGCTGAACACCATCACCCTATTCACAAGATTTCCGATGTTTGCAAGAAGCTCGTTGTTCAACTTCTCCCCAAAATCCTCCCATGAGAAATCCGCGTCCATTTTCTCGGGGCGGTTTGTGAGAAGGTAATACCTCCACACATCCGCAGGCACGCCGCTTTCAACCGCATCATTGCCAAAAACGCCCATTTTCTTTGACTTTGAGAATTTCCCGCCCTCATAATTGAGGAATTCCGTTGTTGCAATGTGGTGCACAAGCGTCCACTCCTTTTTTGTGCCCATCAAGGTAGATGGGAAAATCACCGCGTGGAATGGCACATTGTCCTTTCCCATGAACTGATAAAGACGCGTATCTTCCGGCGAGCACCACCACTCTTTCCATTTATCAGTCAAGTTCGCCGTAATTGAAATATACCCGATGGGCGCATCAAACCACACGTAAAAAACCTTGTTCTCCCATCCGGCAAGCGGCACGGGCACGCCCCACTTAAGGTCCCTTGTGATGCACCTTTTTTTCAAGCCTTCAGCAAGCCACGCTTTTGCAATATGGCAGGAATTCTCAGACCAGGCCCCCTCTTTGGCAGCCTTTTCTATCCATTTGGAAAGCTCGCCTTCAATGCCGGGCAAATCAATGAACAAATGCCTTGTCTTTTTTACAATTGGCACTGTGCCGCTTATTTTGCTGCGCGGTTCAACAAGCTCCGAAAAATTCAGCAATTTCCCGCACTTGTCGCACTGGTCTGCGCGCGCGCCCCCTGATTTGCAGTGCGGGCACGTGCCCTCTATGAAGCGGTCCGCCAAAAACATGCCTGCCTTTTCATCATAGGCCTGCTCTATCTCATCCTCCTTCACAAACCCGTTCCTGTGCAAATCAAGGAATATTTCCTGCGATATTTTCGTGTGCAGGGGCGTTGTGGTCCTGCCGAAAATGTCAGTTGAAATCCCGAACCATTCGTATATTCCCTTGTGTATTTTGTAGTATTTGTCGCACAGCTCTTTTGGGCTAACCCCCTCCTCAAGAGCCGCCGTTTCCGTGGCTGTCCCGTACTCGTCCGTGCCGCACACATAAAGGCACTCGTATTTGCGGCTTCTGCAATAGCGCGCAAAAACGTCCGCAGACAGCACGCACCCTATTATGTTCCCAAGGTGGGGGACGTTGTTCACGTACGGCAGCGCCGATGTTATAAGGATTTTCTTTGCCACGGGTTTTGATTGCGCAAGCAAAACATATAAACTTCTTTCCCCTGATTGGAAAACAATATATACTGCGCCTGCCTATCAATAAATATGGCAGAAGAGGACGTTTCTGAAATAACGCGCCAGTTTGAGGACTTCTTCTCATCAACTTACCAGAAGCACATATACGAGCTTGCACGCGACTTCCCAAAGAAAAAGAGCCTTAACGTTGACTATTACGAGCTTGAGCGCTTTGACACTGAGCTTGCCGACCTGCTTGTGAAAAAGCCCGACACAATAATGGACGCCGCCCAAAAGGCGCTTGTTGCCGTTGCGCATGCAATGCCCGACCGCGATTTTGAGCCCCACGTGCGCTTTTTCAACCTGCCTGACAAGGACCTCATGATACAGGACATAAGCTCGCGCAACATTTCCGAGCTTATCTCTTTCAAAGGCGTAATAACAAAGCGCAACGAGGTCCTCCACCGCGTAAAAATAGCGATTTACGAGTGCATGAGCTGCGGGGAGCGCTACAAGCTGGCGCTCACAAAAAAGGCGCAAATACCGCAGGTGTGCGAAAAGTGCAAGAAAAACACGCTCAAACTTGACGAGGATGACTCTTATTTCATGGACGTGCAGCGCGCAGAGGCGCAGGAGCTTCTTGAGCGGGTAAAGGGCGGCGCGCCCGCGGCACGCACGCAGCTGTGGTTTGAGGACGACCTTGTTAACATTGTTACCCCCGGCGACAACATAATGATAACCGGCGTAATGCGCATAATACCCCCAATAAAGCAAAAAGGGAGGCCTGAGAACTCCACCATTTACACTAAATACATAGACGTTGTGCACGTGCTTGGCCTGCAAAGGGATTTTGAGCAGGTGGAAATAGGGGATGAGGAGGAAAAGCAGATACGCGACCTTGCAAAAGAGCCGCACCTTTTTGAGAAGCTCGTAAAGTCCATTGCTCCTGCGATTTATGGGCACGACGAGGTAAAAGAGGCGCTGGTGCTGCAGCTTTTCGGGGGCGCAAAGGACAAATTCATGCCAGGGGGCGGCCCAATACGCAGCGACATACACGTGCTTCTCATAGGCGACCCCGGCAGCGCAAAAACGCGCTTTTTGCAGCAGGTGCGCGAGCTTGCCCCCAAAAGCATTTTCGTAAGCGGCAAGTCCACAACAGGAGTGGGGCTTACAGCCTCCGCAGAGCGCGACGAGTTCGGGGATGGAAGCTGGTCTTTAAAAGCCGGCGCGCTCGTGCTTGCATCCGGCGGCATTGCATCCATAGACGAGTTTGACAAAATTGACGAGCACGAGCGCTCCGCAATGCACGAGGTAATGGAGTCGCAGACGGTTTCCGTTGCAAAGGCGGGAATTGTTACCTCATTTAAGGCAAAAACCGCAATCCTTGCGGCGGCAAACCCCAAGCACGGCCGCTTTGACCCAAACAAGCTGCCCGGGGACCAGTTTGACATCCCGCCCACGATATTGTCACGCTTTGACCTTATTTTCCCCATCATGGATGTGATGGACGAGGACAAGGACACAAAGCTTGCAGAGCACATACTATTGTCGCACAAGCGCGCAACAGCCGCAAAAACAGCGGCAGGCGGCAAGGCACCCGACGCAAAGTTCTACGACCCCGACCTCATAGACCCGGCATTTTTGACAAAATACGTCGCATACGCGCGCCAGACAACTACCCCTGCCCTTACTGACGAGGCAATGGAAAAAATAAAGTCCTACTACGTTGAGATGCGAAGATTGGGCCGCTCGCAAGGCGGGGGCGCAGTCCCGATTACCCCGCGGCAAATAGAAGGGCTTGTGAGGCTCTCAGAGGCAAGCGCCAAGGCGCGCCTTTCCAACACAGTGGAAGTAGCGGACTCAGACCGCGCAATAAAAATAACCGACTTTGTGATACACAAGATAATGATGGACCGCGAAACCGGCAGGATAGACTCCGACATAATATCAACGGGCAAGCCCAAGTCCCACGTTGACAAGCTTGAGACAATAATGAACATCATCCGCCAGATGCAAAAGGAATTTGACATGGTGGAAATCGCAAAAGCCGTGGAGGAGGCAAGGGCAAACTACAACATAGAGGAGCAGCTCTCGCGGCGGCTCATTGACGACCTCATATATCAGGGGGAGCTTTACAAATCCAAGCACGGCTTTGTGAAAGTGGTGGATGCGGAGAAGGGCTAGTTTTTCAAAATGGCTATTTTTTCCCAAGCATTTTTTTCCCATGCGGGCAATGCGGGAGAACCGGGCATTTCTCGCATTTTGGCTTTCTTGCAGTGCAAAGAGCCCTCCCGTGGAACACAAAGAGGTTTGAAATATTGAGCCACTCTTGGTGCGGCACTATTTCCTGCAAATCCCTTTCTATTTTATCCTGCGCTTTTTCTTTTGTGAGCCCCATCCTCTGCGACAGCCTTATTGCGTGCGTGTCAACCGGTATCCCTTCCAGCACACCGTGCGCATTCCCAAGAACAATGCTCGCTGTTTTGCGCGCAACCCCGGGCAGTTGCAGCATCTCTTCCATTGTGCGCGGGATTTCCCCTCCGTGCCTCTCATGTATCATCCTGCACGCTTCCCTTATGTTTTTTGCCTTTGTGCGGAAAAACCCGCATGAACGCACGTATTTTTCAAGCTCTCCCTGCTCCAAATTTGCAAAATCCACAGCGCTCTTGCATTTTGCAAAAAGCGCGGGCGTCTCCTTATTCACTCGCGCATCAGTGCATTGTGCCGACAATATTACCGCAACAAGCAATTGCACATCATTGCCAAAATCAAGGGAGCATTTTGCGTGCGGGTAAGCTTTCTTCAGGATGCGCAAAATGCGCATGAACCTGCGCTTTTTCTCCCCGGAATTTTCCATGCACACATTCCAATAGATATACTTTTATACCGTGCTTGCATATCTTAGGATAACAAAGGGCCCGTGGCGCAGCCTGGATAGCGCGGCAAAAATGCCGGTGCAACCGCCGGCGCATTTCCGTAAGCCTTCTAAGCTGATGGTCGAGGGTTCAGGTTAAGATTTAAAGCTTAGCCGCCCAAAAATCCCTTCGGGCCCGTTTATTGCTTATCCTTTGAAGCAAGTTGGTGAGAGCATGGAAAAGAAAATGCAGGATATAATAGAGATGCTGGAAATAGTAACCGGGGACACGTCCGTTCCCAAGAACATCCGCAAGGCGCTCACAGAGGCGCGCGACAAGCTCAAAAGCAATGATGAGCCATCAGTAAAGATTTCTTCGGCAGTGTATTCCCTTGACTCGGTGAGCGAGGACATCAACATGCCAATGCATGCGCGCACGCAGATATGGACAATCCTCTCGGCGCTTGAGGCAATAAAGACGGAATAAAAATAGGGACGGAACCTTGGTGGGGCTGGTTTGAATGCTGGAAATATTGATGGGCTTGGCAATACTGGGCGCAGTTTTCGCATTTTTCTCGCTTCGCACAATACGCCCAAGCGAAAGGGGGCTTGTGGAGCGCTTTGGAAAATACCATGCTTACAAAGAGCCAGGGCTGGTAATACTAATACCTTTCATTGACAGGCTCGTAACCGTGGACATCACCGAGGACATGGTGGATGCGGCAAAGCAGGAAGTAATCACAAAGGACAGCCTGAACGCGCAGGTTGACGCCCAGATATACTTTAAGATAATGGAGGACGAGCAAAGCGTGAAAAAAAGCCAGTATGCGGTAAGCGACTATTATTCCCAGATAACCGCGCTTGCAAGGACAACGCTTCGCGCAATAATCGGCGGCTTGTCCCTCACGGAGGCAAATCAGGACCGCAACAAGATAAATTTTGAGCTTGCAAAGCAGCTGGACTCCCAGACAAAAGCGTGGGGCATACAGGTCGTGAGGGCGGAACTGAAGGAAATACAGCCCCCCGAAGAGGTTCAGGCTGTGATGAACAAGGTAGTTGTTGCGGAGAAGGAAAAGACTGCAGCAGTTGACTTTGCAACCTCAAAGGAAACGCAGGCGGACGGCGAAAAAAGAGCAACAATAAAAGGCGCCGAAGCGGATAAGCAGCAGAAAATCCTGCGCGCCCAAGGGGACGCCGAAGCAAGGATAAGGATCGCAGAAGCCGAAGCAAAGGCAATTGAGGTAACCGCAAAGGCAAACGCTGAGCGCATAAGGCTTGTGAATGAATCCGCGCAAAAGTATTTCAAGGGCGAGGCGGTGGAGCTTAGGCGCCTTGAGGCTGCGGAAAAAGTCCTTGAAGGCTCAACAAAGCTCATAGTGCCGCAGGGCTCAAACCTGATAAACCTGGTGGGGGACGCAGTAGGCTCGCAGATAATCCCATACGACTTTAGCAAGCAGAAAAAGAAATAGGCAGAAAAGAAACAGGCAGGGGCAGCTTTTTATCCCATGCCCAAATGATTTCCATGCCTGCCTAAATTTCCAGCTTTCCCCCTGACGCGTCCATCCGCACTTTTTTGCCATCAAGCTTTTCCAGCTTTTCAAATTCCACCTTGTCCATCATGGGTATTTCCGAAATTATGGCGCCCACTGCAACAATCGTTTCCGCTTCCAGATTTATTATGCCCGCAGGCGCCTTCCCTGCCTTTTTCAGGCGGTAAAGCACGTACGAGCCCACAGTTGAGCCTTTCCCGTTTGGGAATGCAAGCACTTTGCCTGCCATGCATTTTCCCTCCAAGGGATGCCCTTTTTCAACAACAATCCCGCTTGTTGCATCCACTCCCCCATAAAAGGAAATCGGCATTGAAGAAAAAAGAAGCTCCCCGCTCGCTTTTCCCGCAAATATTTCCCTTCCCTTGAAAATTTCCATAAAATTTCCCTTCCACTTTATGCCAGCGCACCCGCGCACTGCGCAATTGCACGCTGGCTCAATCCCATTTCCCGCTTATCGCGCATCCTATGCATTTTTCAATGCTCCCGACTTTTGTCCTGAACTTGTTTTTTGCCCTGCAATAGTAGCAGCTTTTTGCAGAGTCGCTTGCAACACACTCAAACCTCCCTTTTATGGGCGCAACCACCATGCACGTGTCCGCAGCGAATTTTGCGCCGCTTTTTTCTATCTCTTGCGCAAGCCCTCTTTTTTGAGCCTCTTCTTTTACCTGCCTTGAAATGCACAGCCAAGTTTCAATTTTCACTTTTTTCCCTTTTAGCATGAGCGCAATTTTTTCCACTTCCTGCATGGAAAGGTGCGGGCATCCCAGCGCAACCAAGTCCGGCTGCCCTTCATCATTCATGGAAGAAAGCGCGGCATCAATGTCTTTTTTGCCTATTGCAATTTCCTGCTTTGGCACTTCTGTTTTGTTTGGCGTAACCCCATGCATGTGGAACATTGAAGTTCCCCCGTAAGTCGCAATGGATGCGCAAAGGGATTTGAGCTCCTCAACAGAAGCTGATTTTATTCCCGTGATAAGCGGTATTTTATTCCCTATCCTCTCCCCGACTGCTTTTCCCAATGCCCCAAACATTTCAGTCCCGCTTATTTCCCCTTCCACCTTCACCATGACTTTTGCCTGCCTGTTTTCCTCTAGGTGCATCCCATAAAGAGGGGTTTTGCCGCAAATGGCAGCCGCAAGCGCAGAGGGGCCTCCCTCGCGGTTTGTGCGCGCCCCAAGAACCGAGTTTGCATAGCACACGGCGGAGGATTCGCTCCATGCAATATGCTCCCCCCCTTTTGGCTTGTTCCCAATGAAATAAGGTGTGCACGTGCAGGAGGGGATGATGCCCATTTTTGAGAATGCGCCTATTACTTTTGCCTGCTTTTGCGCAAACTCCTCCCCTATCCCAAGCGCCCTGTAATTTTCCAAATCCATGCCCGCAGGGTTAAGCGTTGTGAGAACGCGCACTTTTCCGTCCTTTGCAAGCTCCTGCAAATACTCAAGCCCGGCATCCCCCAAATTATCATAGGAAACGCCTGCGACCTGCACGGACGTTACAGGCGCAAGCCTTTCTGCCCAGTATATTTTCCCAAGTGCAACAAGTATTTCCATTGATTTTTTGGCTGCATTGCCAAATTTTCCCGCAAGCATTTGCTTGTCCGCATCGTCCAAAATCATAAAATTCCCCTACGCCGCCCGCGCCCGCTTTTCCCGCTCATAAGTATTTCCCAATATCCACTTTTGGCATTTGCGCCCTTGTGAAATCCTTTCCATTTGCCACCAATGGTTTTGTGGCGTCAATTCCCATTTTTGAGGTTTCCCGTGTGTTCGGGTCTGCGGAGGGGTCAAGGGAGGAGCCATTTTCATTCTCCTTTACAACAAGCCCATTTTTTGCCTGAAAGCGGGTTGCAATTGCCCATTCCACTGCCGCCGCATCATATATGTCCACGTCCTCATCCACCACGATTGCAAGCTTAAGGGACTTGTGCCCCCAAAACGCAGCCTCTATTGCCTTTTTCCCGTCCCCCTCGCTTTTCTTTTTTATTGCAACAACCGCGTGCAGCCACGAGCAGCCTCCCGGCGTAACATTCACGCCCACGCATTCGCACGCTTTCGAAACTTCGCGCATTATGGTGGGCTCGCGCGGCATTCCCATCAATAGCTTGTGCTCAAGGCAGCCGGGAAGGAGCGCATGGTAAAAAGCCCCGTTTTTATAATAAATTTTCCTTACCTTCACAACGCGTTGCTTTCTCACAACATCATAGGTTTCAGTCAAGTCAACGAATTTCCCCTCATCCGCAAACTCTTGCGTAATTTCCCCAAGCATCACTATTTGCGATTCCGCAGGCACGCTTATCCCGTTTTCAGCCCTCTTTACAAACTCATCCAGATGCCTTTGCAGTATCCTTGCAACAAGCGTATCTTTCCCAATCTGCATCATGCGGTGGAAAGAGCAGTTCCGTCCGTATTTTTCATCCTGCGCAACCACAATTGCGCTTGAGAGGTATTTTCCCCCGTCTTTGGGGTAATGGAAAAGAAGAGGGAGCGCATCCAAATCAACAGGGCTTATCTCATTTTGCATAAATGGCGCATCCTTGACCTCCATTGGCTTTGTGGGGTTTTCTATTGCATGCGCAAGCTTTTGCATAAGCCCTTGCGGGCTGCATCCAAGATACTCTGCAATAATGCCCCTGTCCGAAAACAAGTTCCCAACAACCACAAAGCCGCTTTCCCCTACTTTTGGAAAATACACGGGCTTCCCGTCAAGCGCATGCAATAAAGAGGATGCTTCCAGCCTTTCAGATACGCCCTTGCCTATGCGCACCATCCTTTTTTCATCCAGCAGCTTTTGGATGAATTTTTCAAGCCTGTTTTTTTCCATTTTCCCATCTCTTGTAAAGGGAGTTTTTTACCCCAAGGGAATCAAGCGCTTTTCCGGCAACAAAATCCACCATATCCCCAATGGACTTTGGCTTATTGTAAAATGCCGGGCACGCAGGCAGTATTACAACCCCCATCCTTGCAAGCTTAAGGCAGTTCTCAAGCGCTATTGGGGAAAGGGGCGTTTCCCTTACAACAAGCACAAGCCTTTTCCCCTCCTTTATGCACACTTCCGCGCTTCTTGAGATTAAATTGTCCCCGTACCCGTTTGCAATCGCAGACAATGTTTTCAGCGAGCAGGGGATTACAAGCATCGCATCTGCCGCATTTGAGCCTGATGCAAAAGGCGCAAAAAAATCCTTTTCCACGTAAACGTTCTTGCCCTCTGGAAGCTTTACACCCTCCCCCTTTGCAAGCAGCTTTGCGCCTTGGGAGAGAACAATGCTTACTTCTTGCCCCTTAAGCGCGCCTATTGCCTTTTTTGCATACGCAATGCCTGATGCGCCCGTAACCGCAACAACAACTTTCATTTCTCTTTTCCCTCTTTCCTGTACTCAAAATAAGAATAAGCAACAAGGAAAAGCGACCCCAAAAGCACTGGCACAATCACAAGCACTATTGCAACCTGTGGAAGCAGCACTCCAAGAAGCGCAAAAGCCGCTCCCGCCTTGAACAGTTTTGCCCCTAGCTTGTGCGTTTTCTTCCACACTCTCTTGCTGCTCAACGTCCACGGGGTGCGTATTCCAACAGACCAGTTGGGCTCTGCAATCCCAACAAGAACGCCCATGCAATAGAAAAGGAACGCAAACGCAGGCGAAAGGGCCTGCGAGAAATTGAAAAGAAATCCCAAATTCCACGCAATCGTGAGCGCATAAACGTAAAGCATGAAAACCTCTATTGCAAGCGCAAACCCGTAATAATGCCCCAAAAACTTCCCAATGTTTTTCCTAAGCGGGTCAATTTTAGGTATTGCTGCAAAAAGAATTGCAATCGCAGCCATAAGTGCCGGAACCCCGAAAACGCCCCACTCCTTTTGCGCATACCCGTTTGCCTGCCCTTCCAAACCCCAGTGCACTGCCATTTCCTGTGGCAATTGCGGATAAAAAAAGCTTCCCAGCGCGAATGCAACAAAAATTGACCCGATAATTCCAAGTTGAGTCTTTCTCATGGAATTCTTTTGCTCCTGCCTCTTATTAAGATTTCGTTATTCACGCCGTTATAAATCTTATTTGCTCAGAAACTACTAGGATCGGCGTATTCCTGTGCGGATGAGGCGGCGTTTGGCTCTCCAAACAAATGCAAATTTTTCTTCGTTTTTTTGGCCTGTTTTTGCTGTTTTTGGACGATTTTTACGACTTCTCATTTTTCTACACGGGCGCACGCTCGAACCATTTCCAAACCGGCACCACTTTGACCTTGCGGCCGTCCGGCTCAAAGTGGTCCTCTTGGTCCAGCGTGACTATGGTTCCTTCGTCCAGCTTGAATTTCTTCATGGCTAGAACAAGCCCGTCCATTTCGCGCTGGAGGCTGCCCTCCTCCAATTTGTGGCAGACCTGAACGGCCGCGCTTATCTGCCCTTTCTGCTTGAACAGGAAGTCGCACTCACCTTTCTCTTCCTTGAAGTAATACAATTCCTTGCCTTGGCGCCTCAAAGACAGGAAAACGGCGTTTTCCAGCATCCGCCCCTCATCGGCTGAGAATGAGAGCGAATTGGCCCTTGCCAAGCAGTTATCTATGCAATATGCCTTCTTGGGGGCCACCAGCTGCTTAGCCGGAGAGTAGTCAAAGACGGGCAGGTAGAAGAACAGGTAGCTGTCCTCCATATAGGTTCCATATTGCGTTATGCTGTTGGTAGAGCCCGCGCTGAAGATTTTTCTCAAGCGGTTGTAGGAGAATTCCTTGCCGATATTGGAAACCAGATGGAGCGCCATGTCCTTGAGCAGCTGGCCGTCCCGAATCTGGTAGCGGGCCATGATGTCGCGCGAAAGTATGTCCTTGAGCAGCTCTTGGAGAACCTCGTCCCGCCCTTTCTTGAGATAAGCTGGGAACCCGCCATCGTGCAAATAGCGCTTGGCGCTCTTGGCATCCGCTTTCAGGCCGAAAAACGCCCGGAATTCGGAGTATGAGAACGGGAAAAGCTCGTAAGTGAGATGCCGCCCGGTCAGGCGGGTGCCCAACTCCTTGGAGAGCATGGAGGCATTGGAGCCCGTGAGCACGAATTTTTTGCCCTTGCCCAAGGAGCCGCTGACATACCGCTCCCAGCCTTTCACATTCTGCACTTCATCAAAAAGGACCAGTCCGGCCGGTCCGAAGACTTCAGCCATCACTTCCTCCAAGCGGTGGAAATCCTGCGCCTCGAAGCCCGCGAGCCGGGAATCCTCAAAACTGGCGTAATGAAACTTCTTGGCCTCTTTGGCCAACTGGCGCAAAAGCGTGCTCTTGCCGCCCCGGCGCACGCCCGAAATGACAGTGGCGAAATCAGCGTCCGGGTTTATCGCCTTGGAGAGCTGCCGGGGGAGGTCCTTCTCGTCCAGCTCAAGCTCTGCCCGCTGTTTTTTCACCACCTGCTGCAGGGTTTCGACCGGTATCATGGCAGTATTGAATCTTAGGAGGTATATAAAGGTGTGCAGTATATCGCACACTTCTGTGCAGTATACTGAACACTCTTGTGCATTGGCAATGCGCACCTTGCAGTTTTGTCATGTAATTGGATTACATGACTAACTTTTGGTCAGTAAGTTGACCAAAATATCGTCTCATGTTACTGAGTATGGGAATCTTTTTTGCTCAGAAGCTACTCCGTTGAGCCATTGGGTTTTCCTACCTCACTGGAGCGGTGTCATCATCGCGCATTTATATGGCGCGCACTGAATTAAAGCCTTCGCTAAACTTCGCGCCTAATACCTGTCATCGTCAAGTATCACGTGCACCATGTAGGCGAAAAACCCGCACGCGCCCGCATACGCGCTTGCAAATAGCCCGTTCGTCCCTATAAGGTACACAAATACCGCAGCCCCAAATAGGAAAGACGGTATGAAACCATGGAGCGGACCGCTCTTGAAGGGCACGAGCATGTCTATCACAGTTGCAACAAGGAAGGGCGCAACAACAAGCAGTATGAGCGTGCCCGCGGAGCATTTTTCCTGCCCGAATTCCACAACGCACAATTGTATTATCCTCGCATCAAGCCCAAAGAATATGTACAGCATGAGCGCAAGGGAGACAACAAATACCAGAAGCTTGAGGTGCCTTCTCAAATGTATGAAAGGAATGTCTATATTGGGCGCAAAGGTGCCTGCAAAAACCGCTGCGCACGCAAGGATAAGCTCGTTTATCCCAAGGGAAAAGCGCAAAACCCCGACCAGCACTGCCAATGCCCCAATTGCAGCAGAGAACAGCAGGCTCTCCTTGATTTTAAGCATGCAACCCTTTCTCGCACTAGTATATTACTATTACGGGTTCAGTGTACCTGCGCACTGTGCTTTCGCTCATCCTTTTATGCAGCATATCCTCCATAAGCCCCTTTGCGTTTTCCCGCGTGTCTGAAAGCCACCCCAAATGCAAATTCAGCCTTATTATGCGGTTGGGTATTGAGTGGCGGGTGGATTTTGGAGGAAGCGGCCTGTGCGCAAGCGCCTCTTTCACGACGTCCTCCTTTGTGAACATGCGCCGATAAAGAACAGTCCTTCCATCCGCAAGGAACTCCTCTGCCCGATAATCCTCAACGTATGCGATGTTGGAGGGGGGTATTTTTGAAACAAGCGCGTTCTGCTCCTCCACAATGTCGCGCAGCGAGCCTGAAAAGGAATTGAAAAGAAGGCACTCCCGACTGTTGTTTTGCCTTTTTACAGCCATGAAGCTGCCTTTCATTTTGTCAAGCGCTTCAATGCCTGCCTCAAAATCAACCTTCTCTTTCTTGTGCTCAAACACTCCCAAATCAATGTTTTTTACAGCAGGGAACCATCCGCCTATCTTTATGCCCTCATCCTCGTAATCCACAAGCTGGCATGCGGCATTTGGGCACTTTATGGTATCAAGCACTGTTTTGCGGTGGTTGCCGTCAAGCACAACGTAGTGCTTTTTTTCAACTATTATGGGGTCCACAAGCCTTCCCATGTTAAGCATTGACTCGCGCAGCGCAAGCAGGTTCTTCTCAATGACCTGCTCGTGCTGAAGCAGCTTTTCAGTCGGTATAATGTCCAGCATGTTAAGTATCTCAACCATGGCAAAACCCGCTCTTGCCTCTCATGGAATATTAAAAAGCATTTTGCAGCCTCACACGTCATTTGACTATGTAGGTGCAATGGACCATGTGGGTGCAATATTTGTTGCCTCAGATGCTGTTAGCGTCATCATAAAATCAGCGGTTGTTCATATCCTCATAGGCATATTCTTGGCTCTCGCTCACTATTTAAACTTGCGTGCAAAAATTGCCGCCATGATAAGCGAAATTGAGCTTTTCCTGCTCTCGCGCAAGGCGGCAAATTCGCCCCTTAGGGTTACCACAAGCGAGCTTGCGGCTTCCCTTGGCATGCCCCAGCAAACCCTCTCGCGCCATTTGCTTGAGCTTGAGGCAGAAGGGAGAATAAACCGCTCAAAAGAAGGCATAATTTTATTGCCAAAAAGCGTGCG
Organism: Microcaldota archaeon; assembly: GCA_018304295.1. Taxonomy (GTDB): domain Archaea; phylum Micrarchaeota; class Micrarchaeia; order Anstonellales; family Anstonellaceae; genus Anstonella. The sequence goes on from JAGVWK010000043.1 coordinate 15,367, forward strand.
CGAAGCGCTTTCACTTAAAGGCTCCCTTGATGCGGCCTTCTCAAAGCTTTCCCAAATAGAAATAAGCGGCGAAATAGTGAGCGGCATTGGAGAAGGGAAATACTACATGTCCCTTGAAGGGTACAAAAAGCAGGTAAAAAAACTCTACGGGTTTGAACCCTACCCAGGCACGCTCAACGTTAAGCTGCCACCTGAAGAAGTGCAAAAGCGCCTGCTTTTGCGCGAGCGGCAGGGAAAATACATGAAAGGCTTTTTGCACAGGCGAAAGAAGCTTGGCGGGCTGATTTCCTACGTGTGCCACTTCAACGGCACAAGCGCGGTTGCGATTTTCCCTGAAAAATCCCAGCACGGCCTGAACGTGATAGAGCTTATAGGGCCCATTGAATACCGCAGGAAATTCGCCCTTAAGGACGGCGAAACAGTGCAGCTCTCATTTGGATAGCTTTTCAGCTTTTTTTAGACCCTCAGCTCGCCACGGAACGCCCTGCCACCATAGTAGGATTCCGCGCCGTTGTGATACACAAAGACATTGCCGTAGCGTAAATCAGCAAAGATGGCGCCGCCGAGCTTTCTAATCTCAGAAAGCGTTTTCACCCAGCTGGACGTTTTCGCATCAAAATTTCCAAGTTTCTGCAGCTCCCTATATTGTTCTTCAGTTAAAATTTCAATGCCCATGGCTGCTGCCATCCCAATGGCGCTATCCTTTGGCTTAAATGCTTTCCTTGCCTCCAGCGCTTCACGGTCGTAACAAATGCTTCTGCGGCCGCTGGGGCTTTCCGCAGAACAATCATAGAAAATATATTCGCCGGTCTTTTTGTCATGGCCAACAACGTCCGGCTCGCCGCCAGTCCTTTCCATTTCATTGAGCGACCACAGTCTTTGTGCATTAGCTTCCAGTTTTGCCTGCACTTTAGCCCATTCAATGCCCTTATGGCGGCTCATGTTTTTCTCAAATCTGGCTTTCAGTGCCATGAGCAGCTTTTCACGCTGTTGCGGCGGCAACTCTTTTTTTATTCTTCGCCACTACAAATTAGCATGGCATTTATCAGGAAAAGAAAGCGCGGCAACACATACTACTACGAGCTAGTGGAAAATGTGCGGGAAGGCGCTACCGTAAGGCAGAACGTGCTTCAATATTTCCCCAGTTCCAAGGAAGCAGAGGAATATGCAAGAAAAGCGGGCATTGAATTTGACGCAAGCGCAGAGAGTTGGATTGATGAAAGCCTGGCAAAAACACTGCAAGAGAAGCTGGAAAAACTGAACAAGCTGCGCCCATTGCCTTTAGCAGCAGTAAAACGCCTGCGGGACAAATTTGAAGTGGACATGACATACAATTCCAATGCAATAGAGGGAAACCGGCTTTCCTTGCGCGAAACCTGGCTTGTGCTGCGCAAGGGAATGACAATATGCGGCAAGTCCATGAACGAGCACTTGGAAGCAACCAACCATGCAGAGGCAATAGGGCTGCTTGAGAAAATGGCAGGCAAGAAATCCGAGATAACCGAGATGGACGTGCTCAACCTTCATGCAGTAATGCTGGACAAAATCAGCCCGCAGGATGCTGGTTTTTACCGCCATGAGCACGTTTTCATTGAAGGCTCACAAATAAAGCTTCCCAAATGGAAGGAAGTGCCAAAGCTCATGCAGCCTGTCTATTTGGAACTGAACAGCAAGAGCAAGGGGCTTGAAGCGGTTTATTCGGCAATCAAAATACATTATGATACAGTAAGGGTGCATCCGTTTGTTGACGGGAATGGCAGGCTGGCGCGGCTTCTTATGAACTTGAGGCTCATGCGCTCAGGCTTTCCGCCAACAATCCTGAGAAGGGAAGAGAGGCGCTCCTACTATTCTGCGCTTGAAAAGGCTGACAAGTGGGACTTCCGCGCGCTCTCCATGCTGATTGGAAAAGATGTTGAGCAGGCGCTGGATTTGTATCTGGATGCTGTTGGGTGAGTTAGGCAGCAGCCTAATTTTTGTCCGTCTGTCGTATATTAGTAGCATCAGGCCATCCGCCCCTCACCAGTCCCCAAGCCT
>JAGVWK010000047.1 GCA_018304295.1 Microcaldota archaeon
GCATGATACACGCTTACCCCACCTGCGCGCATCACATATCCCACAGGATATTCGCTTTGCGGGTTAAGCGCCTTCACGACTTCAATGTCCATGCCCTTTATTGAGAACTTATCCCCGGTTCTCACGTCCACCTTCAGCCTGTCGGAAATTTCCAGCCTTGCAAGGGAGGGCTTTGGCGCAACCACGGACGCAAACGTCCTTTCAGCTATCTCAGCAACGGTTGCCTCTTCACAAGCGCCCTCATGCGTTATGAATATCAGGTCGCAGCGCTTCACGAGCTTTGGCTCCAAGGTGCTTGGGACCTTGCGCGCATTCCCCCTTATGCTCATGCTTACGCACGGGTCAACAAGCGCGAGCACTCCGCCTAGTTCCAGCTCAAACGTGGAGTGCCCGTGGTATTTTATTATCGCCACAACTATCTTAAAATCTAATGCAACTACACCTTTAAATACGTATTCTTCGCACTTCTTTTATGGCTGAAAATCCGCACAGGCACCTCATGGCAGCGGCATTCGCGCTGCTCTTTTTGCTTTCAGGCACAGCCTTTGCCTCCTTTGAATTCCGCTCGCTAAGCGTGCAGATAAGCATAAATCCCGACGCAAGCGCCCACGTGGAAGAGCACATCTCAATATTCATTACTGGCAACCAGTCCCGTCAGATTTACGAGGACAGCAGGCTTTTCAACGACCTTTCCACATGGAGAGAGCGTTTGCAGCTGGAAGAAATACGCCATCACATAAGCCGCGCCGCAGCCGACATAACGCATTTTCGCACCCGCCCGGACCCGGTTGAGCGGTGCAACCCGCAGTTGGAAACGTGCTTCGCATCCCTCACGTTTGACTACGACATCCCTGCCACTGCCGCAAATTTCCCCGGTGGCGGCCTCATTATTGCGCAAAATTACAAGCCGCGCACATGGCGCTATGCGCTTAACCCACAAGCGCTCTCATTTGAAACCTCCAAAAACGGGGACATAATAATCTCAAAGCAAATTACGCTTTCCATCTCCATCCCGCAAGATTCAAAGAAAATATTCTTCTCGCGCACCCCAGACGGCCTGAATGCCGCTGGCGATTTCACGCGCGACGGCAGCAACGCGCTCTATTATGCCGGCACTGCTCGCAGCTTCTCTTGGTCCGGCCAGACCCTCTCGCAATTTGAGTTTTCTTTTGAGCGCGAGGAATCCCTTGAAAACGAAGTGCTGCAGTTTTTCAAGTCAGCCCAAGAGCGCATTTCATATCTTTTCTTCAGCCCGGAAGGGCCGGCACTGCTCATAATGCTTGCCGCAGTTTCGCTGTCAATATTCTACATCAACCACATCAGAAAGCGGGCAGTGTCCTAAACTGCCGCTTTTGGCAAATGAAAATAAAAATCCGAAAATAAAAAACCGGAAAGGGAAAACAATGCTGCACCAATACGAAAAAATAATCCTCGTTGCGCTTGCAAAAAACAACAGCACACTTGATTTGCGCAGCCTGCTTGCGAAGGCACCACTTAATGCGGATGCAGCAGCCAAGGCCGCATCATGGCTGCATGAAAAGTCCCTTGTCCTCATGGAGCATTCCCAAAAGCCCTCGTACTCGCTCACCGAAGAAGGCAGGGATTTTGCAAAGCGGGGCTTTCCTGAAATGCGCGTGCTGCTTAAGGCGGACGCAGGCGCGTCCATTGCGGATTTGTCGGAAGAAGAGCGCAAAGTAGGGCTTTCTCGCAGCCTTTCAAGCGGCTGGCTTTCCATAGAGCAAATGCCCTCCTCTGGAGCAAAGCGCCTCGCAATAACCCCAAAAGGCAGGGCTGCAATGCGCGACAATCCCCTTTCCAAGGCAGTGAACGGCCTTCTTATGGGCAATGAGCCCTCCCAAGCGGAAATAAGCCTACTTTCCTCGCGCGGCATACTTGTGCAAAAGCAGGAAAAAACATTCACCCTCTCGCTCACTGCGCAGGGGCAAAAGCTCGCCTCCTCCCAAGAGGCGCAGCCTGCCGGGGAAATAAACCAGCTTACGCGCACAATGCTCCTTGAAGGCTCATGGAAAGGCGCGCAATTGCGCGAATACGACGTAAGCTCTCCCACGGACTCCATTTTTGGCGGCAAGCGCCACATGGTGAACCGGCTTCAGGGGCGCATACGCGAAATTTTCCTGCAAATGGGCTTTGAGGAGATGCAAGGCAACATAATTGAAAGCAGCTTCTGGAATTTTGACGCGCTTTTCCAACCCCAAGACCACCCAGCCCGCGAGCTTGCGGACACTTTTTACCTTGAGGGCACCTCCCCGCTTCCGGGCGAAAATCTCGTATCCGGCGTAAAAGCTTCGCACGAGAAAGGCTGGAAATATCACTGGCAGGAAAGCGAGGCGATGCGCCTTGTGCTTCGCACGCATACAACCGCGCTTAGCGCACGCACCCTTGCATCAAGCTGCCCCAAGGGCTCGCCGCCAAAAAAGTTTTTCGCAATAGGAAAGGTGTTCCGCAATGAGGCGACCGATTTTAAGCACCTAGCGGAGTTCTACCAAGTGGAGGGCATAGTGGTTGACGAGAAGGCGAATTTCCGCCAGCTCATAGGGATGCTTCGCAAGTTCTACGAAATGCTTGGCTTTCCCAAAATACGCTTTCGCCCGTCCTTTTTCCCATACACTGAGCCCAGCCTTGAGATAGAGGTTTATTTTGAGGAGAAAAAACAGTGGTTTGAGCTTGGGGGCGCGGGCATTTTCCGCCCGGAAGTAAGCCTCCCGCTTTGCAACCGCTTTCCGGTGCTTGCATGGGGCCTTTCCCTTGAGCGGCCGCTTATGCTGCTGGACAACATAAACGACATACGCTCCTTTTACAAAAACAACGTAGGCTGGCTGCGCAGCGCAAAAATGCGCTGATGCAAGCGCGGCGTGCAAAACGCGCAGCACATGCGTCCCAAACGTGCCTATTTGAAAATCTCGCCTGTCTGCTCCGACCAGAAAACCAAGTCAAGGTGGTGCATCGGCACCCCTATCCTGCTGCAAAATTCTCCCATCCTCCTCTCAATCTCATCGTATCTTTTAGGCGTAAGGGTTTTTGGCATGCTTTGCAGCACCCCAACATCCACAAGATTCTTCAAGACGTGCCTATCCAGTATTGCAAGCGTGCTCCCATGCCCCACGTTGCGCAAAAAATGACTTGCCTCCTTTTTCCCGATGCCCTTTACCTCCCCTACAATCGCATCCCGCGCAGCCCTCTGCCCCTGCTCGTTTTTTGGCATGAGCGCAGCAAGGCGCGCAAATTCTCCCATACAGAATTTCTCCCGCGCCGCAACTATATACTCCCCTTTTTTCCTGTGGAACCTCACCCCTTCCTTTTTCAGGCGCATGGAAATCGCACCAGCGCCCGCATTGAAAATCCCGCCATTTTCAAGAAGGCAAGCAATCGCGCCCCAAGCAGCCCTTGCCTTTGTCTGCGGGGTAAGGACGCAAAAACACAGTTCCACAAAGATTTCCCTGCCTCCGCTGCCGCCTGCTTTTTCAAACTCGCCCAGCCTCCCCTCTATTTGCGCAGCCTTTTCCAAATGTGCCTTCTTTATCTGTGAAATCCTCATAGCCGCACCCTTCTCCTTCAGGCAGCTTCCTTATGCAGCCTCATGCCCTTTTCTCAATCTCATCGTGCCCCGGGCACAGCAGCCGATAGGGTATCTTCTCAATAAGCTTAAGGCTTTCGCGCATCAGTGCGCTGTCCCCCTGCAAATCCGTCCTTCCGTGCTCCCCGCCTGCAAAAAGCGTGTCGCCGCTGAAAAGCACGCCGCTTTTGCGCTCAAGGACGCACACGCTTCCCATTGTGTGCCCGGGCGTGTGGAAAGCCTCAAGCTCAAACTGCGCGAATTTTTTTGTTTTCCATTCCAGCGGCTTTGCATTTTTTGGCACGAGTATGTATGGCGCATCTTTTTTCTCTTGCGGGTGCAGATAAATCTCTTCCCAGTTTTTCTCCACCCCTCCCGTATGGTCATAATGCCCGTGCGTAAGGATGCAAATTTCAGGCACAAACCCAATGGGCATTTTCCCGTCCCCGCTGTCAATTATGAGCCTGCCGCCGCTTCCCCCATCCAGCATGTAAATCGTGGAGCACACCCGCTCATCCGTCCTGCGCATGTAAATGCCGCCCGCTATTTTTTCCCACCCTTCCACTTTATTGCCTCTTTGATATTTTGAATTCACCCGAAGGCAAAACCTGCAATATTTCATCCACCCGTGCCGAAAGCATTTTTGCAAGCTGCGCAGCCGCCTTCCCTTTTTCCATTTCCCCCGACACCAGCAACGCCTCGTTTTCAAGCCGCTTTTTGCACAGTGCCGGCTGCACTGCCGCATTTCCCTGCCCATCCAGCCCAATCACAAGCTCCAGCGCAGTCCCCCTAAACCACAACCGCTCCCCTTCTATCGCATATCCTCCCTTCCCCACATATCCTCCTTGCGCATATTTTGAAATTTGGACGGGCTTTACGCAATATGCGTCCACCGCCGCGTTTTTGTTTTTCCACGCATTGGAGTAGCAGGCTGCGAACTGCGCAGCTTCCCTGCCGTCTTGCGCGCTTGCCTTTTCCCCTCCCTTTAGCACAACAACGCTCCCTCCCTGTATGTCAGCATGGAAAAACAGGTCCTCCTCCTCCATATGCCTTGCAACAATAGCATCATTCTGCTTTGCATCCCTTCCCCCGATTGCAAGCAGCCCGCTGCTTGTGAAAAAATAGCGGAATTTCTCGTGGGGCTTTTTTTCCCTTTTTATGCGCGGCTGCATTGTTTTTGCCTGCGCAGCCTCCTTGCTTTCCAGCTCTTCCATCTCTTCTTGCGTTTTGCGCATCGCCTTTTCCATCCCACCTATTTTCCTGCGCATTTTTTTTGCCTCCTCAAAATAGGAGGCGGCATTTTCAAAAGGGTTTTTGCGAACATCATAGCGAATTTTCATCAAAGCACCAGCCAAGTGGCCTTGCACGTTCCAATCAGCATCCTAAAGATAAGCTGCCCCAAGCAGCGCCCCTATCGCAGCGCATATTGCATTTGTTGTTGACTTGTTTCCAACTCCCTTTTCCTCAAGCACCCCGACAATACTGTCTCCCATGCTGCCAATGGTCCCAATGAGCGCTATCTTCACAACCGTCCATGCGCTCACGCCCCCGACAAGCACGAAAAAACCCGCCCCTATTATGAGCGCGCCGTCAAAGCTCATAAGCGTGCCAAAAAAGCTTATTGCGCCGGACGTGCCTTTTTTTACCCTCTTAAAATCAAGCAGCGAGAACGGCTGCCCCCCAAGAACCCCCATTTCCGATGCAAATTTGTCGGCAGTTATTGCCGCCAAGGACCCAAGATACGGCCCAACTCCGATGACCGGATACAATACCGCGCACAGCGCTGGCACAATGCCGTTTGCAAGCACATTCTCCCAGCTTCGTTCATGCTCATACAGCCCCATCTCGCGCTTTTCCCCATAGCCGTATTTTGTCACAAGCACGCTTGCAGCCAAAAAAATGAGCATAAGGGGCAAAAACGACGCGTGCCCGAAAAACGCCACAACAACCGCAAACACCACTGCAAGCGCAAGGCCTGCAAAATCCAACAGTGTTACATTTACCATTCCCACGACCCTGTTCAGGCAACCCTGCTTTCTATTATGAAATTCTTGCCGCTTTGCCCAACTTCAAATTTCCCGATGCCGAATTTTTCAATCACCTGCATGTTTGTGCGCGTGTGGGCGCTTATCGCAGATGCGCTGATGCGACAGTTCCCTTTTGCAGCAGCCATATATAAAAGCAATTGGTCGCAGCAATGCAAATCCACGCCAGCAGTGCTGTTTTTTTCCTTAAGATAAAATCCGGCGGCCTCTGCCGCAACGCTTTGCGCCCTCTTGCCCCTTTCCCCAAGCGCGCAGGCACCCATCCCACTGCCCCATATGGCAACCGCGTTCCCTTCATTCGCGGCATCGCATTCAACCGTTTCAATTGCAATTTTCTCCCCGGCAGCCGCAAATGCCGCGCTTACTCCCTCCTCTTCCCGCGTTGCAACATGCGCAGGCAGCCCGCACGAATATATCCTGCATCCTGCCTCCCCACACTCCTGCTGCAGAATGTCCGCAGGCACGAACCTTGAGGGCTTAACGCCCAGCAGCATTTTCCCTCCTCCGCGGGGATAAAAGCCCGCCCTTAGGAGCCGCACCTGCGCATCCACTCCGAATTTTTTTGCGTGCGGCAGGAAAACCTCCTTAAAATAATCAAAAAAAGGCGCGCCCTTCACGTGCGTGCCGCCAGTGAGCAAAATCTCGCTTTGCGCCTCCGCCATGCACAACGGCGGCAAAACCGCCTGCGCAAGCAGCGTAACAGACCCGGCGCTCCCAATGTCAAATTCATGCCTTCCGCCCCTCATTTTGCCCGGCTCAAATTCCACGCAGGGGCTCCCGATTGTCGCCCCGCTCACTCTTGCATTGCAAATTTTCGCAAGCGCGTTCACAACCGCCAAATGCTGGCGCCCAAGCCCGGGTTTTTGCCGCCCTGCGCGTATGTTGCTTATGCGCACCCCACTTTGCAGCATGCACGAAAGAGAAAGGGCAGTCCTAAGCACCTGCCCGCCACCTTCCCCAACGGAACCATCAATTTCAAGCATTCCTCTCCCCTCTCTTTTTATTTTTTCTTGCGCAACAACAATGCACGGTTAATATGATAAACATGGCAGCACGCTGGCTATTGGTCGCATTCGCAGCAGTGCTGCTTTGGCAGCTGATTTCAAGCAACGACGTTAACGTGCGGCTTGTTTGCGCGCTTTTGCTCGTGCTTGTGGGGCAATTGCGCGAATTTTTCCTCATGCGGGCCGCATCTGAATATCACGCGCATGCGCAACAGGAAAAATCCCGACCAAAAAAATCAGGCAGGGGGAAATAAAACGTGAAAGATGCCGCAAACTGGAACGATAAAACAGAAAAGAAGGCCAGCGCGAAGCGCTGGCAAGGCGACCAGTTTTCCGCCCACTATGGGCAGAACAAAAGACGGAGATCTGCATCAATATTAATCGCGCTTGATTTATAAACATTTGCGAAGAATATACCATCCACTAACACACATTTATAAATCCAAAATAACGGCAAAAAAGAGTGATTCTATGGAAGAAGAAGCAAAACAAATGCAGGCAGCAACGCAAAATGCGCAGCAGGATGCGCAGCAAGGGGCGCAGCAAACAAATCCTCCCGCATTGCCGCAAGCCTCGCTTTCGGCGCTCAAGGCTGAAAAAGACGCGCTGCTGGACGCGGCGAAACTTCTCAACTCCCAGATTTTTGACCTGCGCGCGCAAATCGCGCAGTCCGTAGCGCAGCTTCGTCAAGCCTCCCTTGCCCCCTCCTCCCGCCTGCGCAGCCAGATAGACGCAATAGAATTTGAAATAGCAACCTCTGCGTTCACCCCAAAGCAGGAAAAGGCGCTCATAAGCAGCAAAAAAGTGCTTGAGGCGCAGCTTTCCGCTTCCGCTGCCGCGGACGCATTGCAGCAAAAAACAAACGCGCTTCGCGCCCAGCTCAAGGGCTTGTCTGAAAAGCGCAAAGAAATGGACCTGCGCCTTGATTCGCTTCGCGCCTCAATGGCTGCCGAATACGCAAAATCAAAGCAGGAATACGAGAAAAACAAAACTGCGCGCGAAAAGGCGGCGTATGATTCCCTCAAGGCACGCTTTGGCAAAAAAGATGCAAGCCCGCAGCGCAACGCCCCTTCCGGCCCGCGCTTTGCGCGGTCGCCCCGTGCAGGCGGCCGCAAGGATGCCCTTGATGCGGATGAGGCAAAATACCTCCAAACGCTCCCGGAATTCGTGTCCCTTGAGGACGTTGTCGTGATAGAGAAAAAAAGCGCAGAGAAAAAAGACACCGAGGAACAAGGCGCAAAACAAAATGAAGGCACGCATCAGCCTTAATTTTTAACCCCAAGCAGCGCCCCGACCGCATATCCCGCAATTCCCGCAAGCCCTCCTATCGCAAGCATCTCAAGCCCGCTCTTTGCCCAGTTGCCTATTGTTATTTTAGCCTTGATTGCCCCGGCAACAAAAAGCGTGAGCAAAGACAATGCCGCGGACGCAACCATCGCAGATTGCACATCAGCAACAAGCACAAAGGGCGCAAGAGGCATTAGCGAGCCGCCAAATGACGCAAGCCCAACCACAAGCGCCTCCTTGGCAGGGTTTATGTTTTTTGCGTCCGCAAGCCCCAGCTCCTCATTCATCATTACATCAAGCCACAGCTTCTCATCAGACGTGATGTGCCTGACAATGCTTGCAAGCGCCTTTCCCCTAAAGCCCTTTTTGTAATAAACAAGCTCAATTTCCTTTTTCTCAATTTCAGGCATTTCCCTTATTTCCCGCTTTTCCTTCTCAAGTTCCGCCCAATAGTGGTCCTGCTCTGCGCGCGAAGAGGTGTATGCAACAGCCCCCATTGAAAGCGATTCCGCAACAGTGGCAGCAATTCCTGCGATAATTATCACGCTAGCATCCATTGTAGCGGTTGCAACTCCCAGCACTATCCCAAGCACGTTCACAAGCCCGTCTTGGCCTCCAAGTATCACTTGGCGCAAAATCTCCCCCTTGCCCCCTCCTCCAAATCCGCCCCTCTCTGCAAAAATGTGCTCGCGCTCGCGCTGCGTAAGCTTTACCCCGACGCTCTCCCCGTCAATTTTTGCCAGCACTTTACCAACCACCCACACCCAAAGCCCACGCTTTGCAGCGTGGGTAAAGGCGTGGCAGGCATGGCCAACACTTTCTGCTTCACAAGCCCACGCCTTTAGGCGTGGGTGGTTGACCCACCCTCAAACCATTATTCCAATTCAGCGCCTCTTTTTATTAAGTTTGTCCGCGCCCATTTTCCCATGGCTTTGAGAAAGGCAGTGCTGCTTGATGCGGACTACACTGTAAAAAAAGGTAAAACTTACGTGCGCCTTCTTCTCAAAGGGAAAAAAACGTTCCGGCTCTATGACTTTTACGAGCCTTATTTTTATGCCGACGCGCCCGAAAGCGAGGCTGAAAAAATAATGCAGATGGCCGTTGAGCACAACGGGGAAAAGATAACTCCGCTGCGCGTGCAGGCTGTGCAGAAAAACGTCTTTGGCAAGGACAAAATGCTGCTTAAAATAACCTGCTCCTCCCCTTCGCACGTGCCGCACCTGTCAGCAAAAACCCCACATCCGGTTTACGAGAACAACATCCTCTTTGGGCGGCGCTACATGATAGACAAGGGACTTTCCCCCTTCTGCCTGCTCGCATACGAGCGCGAGGGCAAATTCATAAAAAAACTGCTCTGGGCAAAAGAGGGCACGCCCAAGCTTAACTCCCTCGCATTTGACATAGAGACTTACAACCCGATAGGCGCGCCACGCCCTGAAAAGGACCCGTGCATCATGATAAGCTATGCAAACGGCTCCTGCGGCGTGCTGACGTACAAAAAAATAAACAAGCCCTTTGTTGTTTCAAAAAAGAGCGAGGCGGAAATAATCTCCTCTTTTTGCGACGTGCTTAGGAAAAACGAAACGGACGTGCTTTTCGGCTACAACAGCTCCTCATTTGACCTGCCCTACCTGCAGGCGCGCTCAGGCGCGCTCAAAATTCCCCTTCCCATCGGAAGGGACGGCCGCTCCTTTTTGCTGCGTAAAGCTGGCATGCGGGACATGGCAAAAATAGGGGGCAGGATACACATTGACCTCTACCCGGCGATACGCTTTCTCTCTTTCATAGGCGCGCTCAAGGCATCCAAGTTCACCCTTGAGGCGGCTTACAGCGAAATAACCGGCAAGCAAAAATACATGGTGAAACGGCTTGAAATACACCAGATGTGGGACAGCAGCACAGACGAGGTGCGCGAGGAACTTGCGCACTATTCAATGCAGGATGCGATTGCAACAAAAGAGCTTGGCGCAATAGTGCTGCCTTTGCTTGTGGAAATGAGCCGCCTTACAAAAATGCCCCTGTTTGACACCGCATACGCAACCGCCGGGCAGCTTGTGGAGTCGCTTCTCATATACCGCTCTTACGAGGCAAACGCAATCGTGCCAAGCAAGCCCACGGAGGCGCAGGCAAAGGAGCGCGAGGCGCACCCGATAGAAGGCGCGTTTGTGAAAATCCCAAAAGCAGGCATATACGAAAACATCGCGGTGTTTGATTTTCGCGGCCTCTACCCTTCCATAATAACTTCGCACAACATAGACCCCTTCACCCTCAATTGCGATTGCTGCACAAAGGAGCAGAGCTTTGTCTCCCCCTTGGGCAGCCGCTTTTGCAAAAAGAAAAAAGGCCTCATCCCGGCAGTGCTTGAGGACATAATGGCAAAGCGCTCCAAGCTCAAGGACGAATTGCGCCCGCTTCAAAAAGACAGCGAAGCATATCGGACGCTCTTTGCGCGGGTGCAGGCGCTCAAAATAATAGCCAACTCCTACTACGGTTACCTCGCATATGCGCGCTCGCGCTGGTATGCGCGCGAGGCAGGCGAGTCCGTAACAGCCTGGGGCCGCCACTACATACAGGACACCATTGCAAAGGCATCCCAAGAAGGCTTTGACGTTTTATACGGGGACACGGATTCCATCTTCCTGCTCCTTGGAAAAAAGGGCAAGGAGGATGCGCTCTCCTTCATGAAAAAAATAAACGCAGCATTGCCTTCGGGAATGGAGCTTGAGCTTGAGGGCTTTTTCAAGCGCGCGGTCTTTGTGTCCAAAAAAGCCGCGGACGCGGGCGCAAAGAAAAAATACGCAATGCTCGGCGAGGACGGGAAGATAAAAATACGCGGCTTTGAGCTGGTGCGCCGCGACTGGTCTTCCGTTGCAAAAGACACGCAGCGGCGCGTGCTTGAGGCGGTGCTTGTGCACGGCAGCCCGCAAAAGGCAGTCAACATTGTGCGCGAAGTGATAGAGCGGCTGCGAAGCGGCGCAGTCCCACTTGAAGAGCTTGCCATTTCCACCCAGATAAGCAAGGACCCCAAAAAATACGAAATAATCTCTCCTGAAATTTCAGCCGCCAAAAAAGCCATCGCACGCGGCTCCCACATTGAAAAAGGCAGCATCATTTCCTACATAATAACAAAGAACGGCTCAACGATTTCCGAAAAAGCCGAAATACTTGAGCACGCAAAGAATTACGATGCCTCGTATTACATAAACCATCAGGTGCTACCAAGCGTGCTTAAAATACTCAAGGAGCTTGGGTTTTCCGAGGACGACCTGAAATTCAAGGGCATGCAGCACGGGCTTGGGCATTTCATGTAACCGATTTCATGTAACCTGCATGCGCAGGCAGCAGCGTGCCACCAAGCCGCCTTGCCTCATGCCCCGATAAGGAGCATGAGGACATCCCCAAAAACAAGCGTTGCGAGCAGCCCAAAAAGCACGTGCGGCAAAAACGGGGGCATTTTCGTATAAACGCAATATTTTTTTATTGGCAATTTCGCAAGCCGCTTTAGCTCATTTGCATCCGCCACTCTTTTGAGGTGGTATTTTTCCACAACCTTTTCATCCATGTATTCCAGCGCAAGCACGTCCTCCTCCTCTATTTTTGACAGCGGCACTTCCTGCGCCATCATCCTTGCCATCCTGCCCTTGAACGCCATGAAAAAGATTGACGCAAAAACCACAAACCCCACCAGCACAAAATACGAAAGCCCGAAAACCCCGTTTGCGCCCGCAACATAAACAAACGCCGCATACGCAAGCGCGACAACAGCCATCCCAAGCGCGGTTTTTGCGTCCACTCCCTTCTTTTCCTTAACCGCGCCCCGAAGCGCAATTACCCCATACTTTGCAAGCATGTATGCCATGAACGCCAGCCCTGAGGCAGCAATGACTGAAAAAACGTACGGGTAGGGCGCAGCTGCAACACCTGCAAAAATGCGCGGCTGGGCGGGCAGCAAAAGCGCAACCGAGCCCATTACGTATACATCCGCCCCACCAATCTGCCCCGCCCTATACAACAAATATCCAGCGGCAAAAATCCCGCCTGCAACAACGAACGCAACCATGCTTTCCTGCGCAGCAGGCGCGCTGCCAAAAAGCCCAAACGCATTGAACGCAACGCCCACCACAAGCATCGCATACAGCAGCGCGTTTGGTATGTTCCGATTGTTCCTCAAATCAAAATATGCGCCGGCCGCGCAGCCAAAGAGCGCAACCGCAACCCGTGCAATTTCAAATTCCATTTTTACACCCTGCCGCATAAGCCTGCATCAAATTGCCGTGTTCAAAAATTCGTCGCATATGTTTATAACGTCAAGCTGCCTGCACACCGCAGCGCATCCCAGCACCCCTGCTATGCTTGGGACCGTCCTCCCCCCGTCAGAGCTCACAAATTCCTTCACGTAAGTGCCCGCATCCGTCCTTATTTTCAGCCTTATGAATTGCCCTTCAACTTTCACATCCAGCAGGAAAACCTTTCTTTTCCTTTCAAGGTCGCTTCGCCGATGCAGCACGCGCATTGGCGTCTGCTGTGCAAGCAGCACAAATTTCCCGGCAAACATTTCCTTTATTTTTCCCACATCCTCTTGAGTCGGCTGCCTTTGCATCTCAACATGCGCATCATACTCCTTTTCAAAATGCGACGTGCACACAAGCTCTATTGCGCTTTTTTGCGCACTTCTCACCCCATGCACTCCGACTTTCCCTCCCTTGTTTACGCTCTTTTCAAATTCCCCGATGCCTCCCTTTTTTTTTGGTTCTTGCACTTCCAGCACAAACGGCCTGCCTTCCCCAAGCATGCGCACGTCAACGTCCTCCCTGCCGCTTGCATGCAGCAGCGCGTCTTTTGCCAAAAACGTTTCCTTTGCCGCCGCGCGCATCTCATCCTCCACCGAACTGTACATCTTCCCGCTTCCTGCGCACCTGTCGCACCCGCGCCCTTTGCATTTTGAGCATTCCCACCTGCTTTGTGCAATGTCCCTCGCATGCTTTGTGTAATGCCCAAAAAGGTACATAGGCGCCGGCATTGCATCCCCTTTCCCTTTCAAAAAATCAATTGAAAAAAGCGCCTGCGGGTTTTTTGCGTCCATCCTATTGCCGCTTTTTTTTGCTATTGCAGCCGCAGCATCCCTGTTTAGCGCATTTTTGATGCACATGCATTTTTGCGGCTGGCACCAGTCCCACAAATCCTCCTCACGCGCGAGCGCCTCGCGCGGCAGGCTGCTGCTCACAGCGAAAGTTTCCCATTCAAACCCTTTCGCCTTTTCAAGCGCATCTTTCACAAGCGCATCCAGCCGTTCGCAAACTCCCTTGCACACAAAGCATTCCTGCGGCGTTTTTGCCCTCTTTCCCCAGTGCACGCTGCTGCAAAATCCACACAAAAGTTTTCCCCTCATCTTCCTGATTTCCCATACCTGCTTTTTATCCCCGCCGTTTGCCAATGTGAGTGTATTTAAATCTTGTGTTCTTAAAAAATCATCAAGCACATCGTTATGCTTTCGCCGCCCGCCCGGCTTCCTATGCATGGATGGCACAAAGGTTTATAAATAACTTGTGGTCTAAAATAGTAATGCATTGGAACTGGCTACTTGGCTGCATATTGCATGCGCCCTGCTGTCAAAGGTGATTTGGATGCCCCGTGGAAAACGCATTGTAATTGAAAAGAAAATAAAGGACCCCATAATAGGGAAACTAAAAGGCATAACCGCCGACAGCCTCGGCAGCGCGCGCGGCGAAGTGGCGCAGACGCTCAACGAGTCAATAGAGAACATAGTGTCGCAGGCAAAATCCCTTTACGAGCAGGACAGGCTTGAAAAGGAGCGCCTCAAGAGCCTTGGTCTGTTCACCCTTGAAGAGGCATACGATGAGCTTCGCAAAGGGGGCATCAACATATCCTTCCGCGCTTTTGGCGGCAGGGTGGAGCGCCGTTCCGTTCGTTCCGAGAAAATAGGCAAAAAGCGCCTTATCCCCCGCCCCGTTGTGCACGACTGGATTGCGCTTAACAAGGATTTCTATTCGGTAAAATCCGCTTACAAGGAGCTTGCAAAAGTGGAGAAGCTCAACCTGCGCGCATTCATAGGCAGGATTGAGAAGCGCTCAATCCCAAGCATCAAGATAGGGACTGCCCGCTGGGTGCCGCGCGCCGCAATAGACTCCCTTGTGCACGTGAACAAGAACTACTACGGCGTCGGCGACGCGGTTTCCACGCTTTCCTCAAAAGGCGTGAAAATAAAGCGCAACGCATTTGAGCGCAGGCTTGACCGCAACCGCATACCGCACGACAAAATCGGCGGCAAGCGCATGATTGCAAAAGAAGTGCTTGACGAGCTCATCTCAAAGGAGCTTGCGCTTGCGCAGCGGCCGCGCATGAACTAGCTTGTTTTTTTATTGATTTTTTATTTTCCGGCATTTATTTTTTCGCCTTCTTCCTGCTTTTCTCTCAGCCTCACATCCCAAACTGCTTAAGGTCAATATTCGCGCCCTTCATCATTTTCTCCATTTTCTTCCTGAATCCGCGGTTTCTTTTGAACTGGTTGAGCATTCCCTCCATTTTCTCAAATTGCGCCAGCAGCTCGCGCACGTCCTCAACTTTCACGCCTGCGCCTTTTGCAATCCTCTCCACCCTGCCCCTCTCCTTTTTCACAAGCAGCGCCTCTTCGCGCTCAAGGGGCGTCATGGACGCGATTATGCTTTCATATTTTTTCATTTTCCCCTCGCTTTGCTTCACCACGTCCGCGGGCATGTCCGCCATGCCCATCATGGAGAATACCCCGCCCAAAGGACCCATTTTTTTCGCCGCTTTAAGTTGCTCATAAAAAACCTTTATTGTGAATTTCTCATCCGCGCTCTCCTGCAATTTCGCTTCGGATGCGGCAGTTTTTATTCTGCTCATCAATGTTTCAAAATCAGGGAACCCAAGAAGCCTTCCAACAAATTTCTTTGCATCAAAGACCTCAATGTCTCCCTGTCTTTCCCCGACCCCTATGAACGCGACTTTCGCGCCTGAAACCGCAACTGTGGAGAGCGCTCCTCCTCCCTTGCCGCTGCCGTCCATCTTCGTGATTATTACCCCGCTAAGCCCTACTGCCTCGTGGAATTCCTTTGCCTGCCTTCCTGCGACCTGCCCTATGTCCGCGTTTATCACAAGGTATTTTTCATCAGGCATAAAAACCGAGTTTATCGCTTTGAGCTGTTCTGCAAGCTCCCCTTCAAACGCGCTCCTGCCCGAAGAGTCCACTATCACTACATCCTCCTTGCAAAGCGGAAGGCATTTCTGCAAAATTTTGCGAACGTCCTTTTCGCCATCAGAGCCGCAAAATCTCGCCCCTGCTGTTTTTGCAACCTGCTCAAGCTGCTCGTACGCGGCCGGCCTGTCAACATCGGCAGCCACAAGCGCAACACTCAGTCCCCGTTGCTTATAATACGCGGCCAATTTTCCCGATGTCGTGGTTTTTCCGCTGCCATAAAGCCCAAGCAGGAGCACCCTGTGCGCGGACATTTTCGGCTCATACCTCTCCCCCATGAGCGCAACAAGCTCGTCATACACTACTTTCACTACGTGCTCGCGCACGGACAAGCCCGCAAGCAGCTTTTCATCCAGCGCCTTGCTTTCAATCCTTTTTGTAAGCTCAAAAACCAATTTTACGTTAACGTCATTTGAAATAAGCACGCGCTGCAGCTCTTTGCAAAGCTCCTTTACCGCTTTCTCATCAACAATCATTGCGCCGGTTATCTTCGCCAGCGCGCTGCGCAGCCCCCTTCCCAAATCCATGCCCAGAATTCGCAGACAATGAATAAAAAATAGGACGTTATCGCCAGGCGTGGTTTTCTTCCCTTATTTTCTCCTTGCAACTTCCCATATGAGTTTGTCGAATCGCGCCCTTGTAACTTTCACCTCGGCAGCCAAGTTCTTTGAGGCAATGAGCGCATTCGCCCCTGCAACCGCCTCGGGCGTTACGGTGTCCGTATTCAGCCACGAGCAGAATTTCCCAACATTAAGGCAGTCCGTTATGAGCCCCGCGTCAAGCTCGGGTATCCCGATTTTCACAAGCTCGTCGTGCGCCTGCTTTTCAGTCATCTGTATTTCAGCCAGCTTTGAAAACTTCTGGTCGCCCATGCGCCGATATTTCAAAAGAACATTTAAAATGAATTCCGTGTCCATGCAGCGGAGGATTTATATTTTTCCCCTGCTTATCCTAATGCTGTTGATACAATGGCGGATACGACGCAACTTCAAAATGATGCCAACGCAGCCCACACCATCACTTCAAGAACAGTCAGCGACATCCACTCCTCCATTTTATCCACCACAACTTCTTCCTCTTTGGCATCAACGCTGAAAAACATAGCCGCAGTCCGCAATTTCTCAGCTGAACCAACCATCTTTGATTGCGTACCGGGAATTGCCAAAGGCGTTACAAACAACGATTATACACTCACTGTAAAGATGGATGGCGACGCGCACGTTTTTTCGCTTTCAGTTAAGGACGCAAGCACACCCGAAGCAACCCTGCGCGTAATGGGCGACCACATGGAACTTACTATTGGTGCCGCCACCACTGCTTACAAAATTGACAGTAACGGCACCATCACCATGAACGGTGCGAGCATGCCTGCCGATAGCACCAAGATGGTTTCCATGGAATTTGTGAAAATTTCGCAGGCGCTCATGGGCGTGCGCGTGGACGGCATGTATGGGGCTGAAACGCAAAAAAGGCAAAACGAATTCAACGCAGCACTAACCAACTTGAATACCCTTTCCGAAGCCAGCCTGCTTGGAATAGAGGAGCAACTCCACAAAGTTACGGACTCAATACAAAATCTCTCAATGGGAACAATGATCAGCACCAACACTACGTTTGACCTCTTCACAACCGGTCTCAACGGCGCAACGCAATTAACAACAGCAAGCGAACTGGCTGCAGATCAAAGCTTCACCGTGGTGCCGCGCACAGATACCGCAATTACCGAGTATATCTCAAAAGGAAACGCATTGGGCGCAGAAATACTTCTACAAGCTTACTGCGACAAAGTAAACTCGCTTACAGAGAACGGGACGCACGTAGTCGGGGAATTGACCCTATCCCGCATAAACCCAGATAACATTCTTCAAGGCTTTAAAATTGACGTTGAGCCTCTTGTTGAAATTGCCCCTGCCACCGACCTAACTGTGAATAATGTAGCAGATGCCATTCGATCCAGCCTGACGGAAGTCATCACTGACGCAACTTCGGACACAACTCTACGGACTGCCATATGGCAGCGCATCATAGCCGACCCTGCTTCGAATATCTGGACGCAAATACTTTCCGTTCTGCCGCCTGCACCAGTGGATTTAACACCCGACACGCATGCTGAGCTGCGCACCGCGCTCACTGCCGCTCAAGTCACATCGGACACAGTGATACTTCCCACCGACCTTGCAACAATAAACAACAATGCAAAGACAATCGCACAACTATTGGTACCTAAATATAAAGCTGAATTGGAAGCCGAACATGCCGCAAAACTTTCCACACTCCAAACTTATCTGAACAATGGAACAAACTCCGGCGCAGTAACACTGGGCTATGACGGCAGCCTTGTAATTGACAACACAAAAACAGGAGGAAAGGACCAAACACCGCGCCTTTCTGGAGACTGGACTTTTGAAAACGGCACAATTTCAATAACCGAAGCGGGCACAGATGGGAAAGAAGTGCAAATAAAACTGAAGAAAAACGGGGACATCTCTTCCATCAAAAACGCAACCAAATGGGGGGAAGGTCAAACCGCGGACGGCATTTACACCTGCAAAGTTTTTGACCACGTCGGAAAAGAAGCTTTCAAAACTGCCCTTATCCAAAAAACAACCGATGCCACCAACACTACCACTTATTTCCTCATAGCAGCAAAGAATCCCAAAAACATTTACCTAGAACGCTCAATACCGCTGACGCTTGCCGAGGACGGGCAGTTCCGCCTCACGCAATCCTCCGCCTGATGCCACGTGCGCCACCACACAATCCTCGCAGCACAATTCTTATAAACCTCTTTTGCGAATATTTGATATGGAACAGGACGGAATTGCAAAGATGGCTTCTTCTTACAAATCCCCTGCCGTGGCAGTGCTTGGCTCGCATTCCGCATTGGACGTTTCCTCAGGCGCATGCGCAGAGGGGCTGCGCAGCATAGTGGTGTGCCAAAAAGGCAGGGAAAAAACGTACGAAAAATATTTCCCCAAGAGAACGCTTCTTGGCAGGCAGGCAGGCTGCATAGACGAGCTGATGCTCCTTGGCAAATTCAAGGAAATCGCGCAAAGCGCCGCAATTGAAAAACTGCAAAAGGCGCAGGCGCTTTTCGTGCCCCACCGCTCTTTTTCCGTATATGTGGGATACGACGCAATAGAGAATGATTTTGAAGTGCCGATTTTCGGCAACCGCCGGCTGCTTCGCGCAGAGGAGCGCAACGCGCCCAAAAACCAGCACTATCTGCTGCAAAAAGCGGGCATAAGGGTCCCAAAAACCTTCTCCTCCCCTGATAAAATTGACAGGCTTTGCATAGTAAAGGCGCCCGAAGCAAAGCGCACCTACGAGCGTGCATTTTTCTTTGCGTCAAATTACGGTATCTACGCAGAAGAAAGCGAAAAGCTCCTGAAAAAGGGCACAATCACCAAAGACGGATTGAAAAATGCGCTCATAGAGGAGTTCGTGCTTGGCGCACAGTTCAATTTCAATTTTTTCGCCTCCCCTCTCACCGGCGAAATAGAGCTTCTTGGCATAGACACAAGGCGCCAGACAAGCCTTGACGGCATGCTGCGGCTTCCTGCGCACGAGCAGCAAATGCTTCGGGCAGGCCAGCCTTCAGGCACTCTGCGCATAAACAACATAGAAGTGGGGCACATAGCGTGCACTCTGCGCGAGTCCCTACTTGAAAGCGTGTATGAAATGGGCGAAAAGTTCGCAGCCACGTGCAAAAAGGAATGCGCCCCCGGCTTGATAGGCCCATTCGCGCTCCAAGGCGCAATCACTAGCGAAGAGGAGGGTGAAAAGCCCGTAATATTTGACGTGTCATTTCGGGTGCCCGGCTCGCCCGGCACGCGCTTCACCCCATACAGCGAATATCTCTGGGGCAGCAGCATAAGCGTGGGCAGGCGCATTGCAATGGAGATAAAAGAGGCTTCAAAACAAAAGCGGCTTGGCGAAATAGTTACATGAAAACAGTTGCATGAAGAAGTGATGGCATGATACCGCAGGAAAAAATCGCAAAAATGCTTGCAGCGTACGACAAGAAAAAGCTCAAGCTTGCAACGCTGTGCTCCCACACCGCGCTGCAAATTTTCTACGGCGCGCGCGCGGAAGGCATAAAGACAATAGGGCTGTGCACGCGCGAGCGCAAGAAGTTCTACGATTCCTTCCCGCTTGCAAAGCCTGACGAATACATGATTATAGACGGCTTCAATTCGCTTCCCTGCGAGGAGCTTGCTGCGCAAAACGCAGTCCTTGTGCCCCACGGCTCCCTTGTGGAGTATGCGGGCAGCAGCATAAACGATTTGCCTGTCCCGATTTTCGGCAACCGCAACTCATTGCTGTGGGAAAAGAGCAGGGAAAAAATGTCCCACTGGCTCAACAATGCGGGATTGCGCACCCCAAAAACAATAAACCCGCAAAAAATAGACCGCCCCTGCATAGTGAAGTTTCCCGGCGCAAAAGGCGGGCGGGGCTACATAATAGTGAAAAGCACCGACGAGTTCAACATCCGCGTGCCAAACCCACCCACAGGAACGCTTGTGCAGGAATACCTTATAGGCGTGCGCGCATACCCTCACTATTTTTACTCCCCAATTTCAAAGGCAGGATATGCGGCCGATTCCGGCAGCATAGAGCTCATGAGCATAGACAAGCGGCTTGAATCCAACGTTGACGAATGCTACCGCGAAGTGGCGGTTGGGGTTGAGGTAAAGCCCTCCTTTACAATAATAGGAAACACGCCAATAGTTATGCGCGAGTCTTTGCTGCCGGAAGTAATGGAGATGGGCAAGCGGGCAGTTGAATCCGCGCACGCGCTTTTTGGCGGCATTCCCGGGCCGTTTTGCATAGAGAGCATAATAGACGAGAACCTGAATTTCTATGCATTTGAAATATCCGCGCGCATAGTCGCAGGCACCAACATATTCCCAAACGGCTCTCCATATTCGCTGTATTCTTACGGGGAACCGATGAGCACAGGCAGGCGCATTGCGCGCGAGCTTAAGCTTGCGGCAAAAAGCAGCCAGCTGCAAAAAATAATTTACTAAAAAACAATTTACCGGCGTGGTTAAAATGGCGTTTGATGCAGGGAAATTCATAGAAAGCTCCATAACCGGCATAAAGGCGCAAGTGGGGAAAAAGCGCGCAATAATAGCGGTTTCAGGAGGAGTTGACAGCTCGGTTGCGGCCGCGCTTGCGCACCGCGCAATCCCTTCGCAGCTTGTGTGTGTGTTCGTTGACACAGGCATGATGCGCCTTGATGAGGCAAATCTCGTCAAGTCCTCCCTTGCCGCAGCAGGCGTCCAAATACGCATAGTTGACGCCTCAGAAGAGTTCCTTTCAGCCCTTGCCAAAATAAGCGACCCGGAGGAAAAAAGGCGCATAATAGGCGAAAAATTCATACGCGTTTTTGAGCGCATTGCAAAAGAGGAGAAAGTAAGCGTGCTCATGCAGGGCACAATAGCCCCTGACTGGATAGAGTCCGGGGGCGCAAGCAGGGACAGGATAAAGTCGCATCACAACGTGGGCGGCTTGCCGGAAAAAATGGGCCTTTCCCTCTGCGAGCCGCTGCGCGATCTGTACAAGCACGAAGTGCGCATGCTTGCGCGCGAGCTTGGCTTGGGCGCTGCACTTTCAGAACGCCAGCCCTTTCCCGGCCCAGGCCTTGCAGTGCGCATAGTGGGGGAAATAACCCCACAAAAAGTTTCCATAGTGCAGCGCGCCTGCCGCATTGTGGAGGAAGAAATAGAATCCGCTGCGCACGCGGGCGACATAGAGCGCCCATGGCAGTATTTTGCGGCGCTGCTTTCCGATTCAAAAACCGTCGGCGTGCGAGGCGATGAGCGTTCGTACCAATACTGCCTTGTGGTGCGCGCAGTAAGCTCCCTTGACGGCATGACTGCGAATTTTTCCCACATGCCCCACCCACTGCTGCAAAAAATCTCAACGCGCATCACAAATGAAATACGCGAAGTGGGCAGGGTTCTTTACGACGTTACCAACAAGCCTCCCGGAACAGTTGAAATGGAATGAAGCAATTTGCGCAAGCAACCGATACGCTAACACGTGATACAATGATAACCATCATAGATATGGGCTCCCAATACACGCACGTGATATGGCGCACTGTGCGGGACTTGGGGCACGAGGCGCGCATAGTGCAAAAGAACGCGCCCCTCCAATCCCTTGCGCCATCAGCCGCGCTCATACTTTCCGGCGGCCCAAGCTCAGTTAATACTGACAATTTTTTTGACCTGCCGCACGCAATAAAAAAAATACACGGGAGTGAATGGAAAATGCCGCTTCTTGGCATATGCCTTGGGCAGCAGCTCATAGCGCACGTGCTCGGCGGCAAGGTTCAGCGCGGCAAAAGCGCCGAGTACGGGCTGTCAAAAATCACAATAGACAGCAGCGGCACCCTGCTTGCTTCCCTCCCGCGGGAATTTAGCGCATGGGTTTCCCACTTTGACGAGGTAGTGCAGCCGCCAGCCGGCTTTGTTGTGCTTGCGCACTCCCAAACGTGCGCATGCGAGGCAATGGAAGACGCGCAAAAAAACATTTTTGCAACACAGTTCCACCCGGAAGTGTGGCACACGCAACACGGGGAGCAGATACTTGGGAATTTCCTTTCAAGGATGCGAAAAACAGCTGAAAAATAGCCTAAACCTGCTGCGGCGGCTCCGCTCCTTCCTTTCTGCGCCTGATGTACAAATACGCCCCTGCGCAAACAACAAGCGCAACGGCGCCTGCAACTGCCATTATTATGTTCGCATCAACTGTTTGCTCACTTTGCTGCGGCTCTTGCGGCACTGCAACTTCCCTCCATTCAATCACGGTATAGCTTCCTTCAATGCGTGCTTCATTGCCTTCCGTGTCAGCCGCAATTATTGTGTACATGACAAAAGTGCCCGGCAGCTGCGCAGGTATTTCTGCTTTATATCTTCCATACCCGACAGGAAAAAGGCTTGCTTCCCCCTGCGCCTCGGATACACGGTATAGCACGCGTACCCCGCTCCCATCCCCAATGCCTGCCGCGCGTGCGCCCTCGTCCCTTACCCCAAAGCTCAGCTGCCCAATGCCCTGCACAATGCTGCTTTGCACGTCGCGTATCACCGGCGGGCTTATGTCCATCGTTACCTTTGTCTCAAGCCCGCTGCTTAAATCAATCTGCACAGTCTTTCTTTTCCCCCCCGCATCAATGTCCGCCTGCACGATGTTCTGCCCGACATCCTCAACAACAAGCCTGCCACTCTCATCCGTAAAATATTCCCTCCCATTTACCATTACGCCTGCTTCAAGGGGAGCATCGTTCTCATCGCCAACAAAAATCCTCAAGGCATATTTTTGCAACGCAACCTGCTGCACAACCGCCCCATTCACATTAATGCTTCCTGTTTGAGTTGTGTCCGCCCACTGCACGGCATACTCATGGGTGCCCTCGGAAAGGTGGAACTGCGCCACCCCTTCCCTATTTGTCGCAAATGTGCTATTCCCAACAGTCACATTTGCACGCAGCGGCTTTCCGGACTGGTCAACGACAATGAAAGTTACATAATGCACCGCAAGCTGCAGCTGCACTACCCATTTGCGCTTTGGGTCAGCCTCAACGCTTCTGCTTGCCTCCTTGCCCCCAAAAGACGCAACAACAGTGTAATTGCCCTCTTGCAACGCAGGGTCAAATTCCGTATTGCTGAAGCTCACATTCACATACCCGTCCTTGTTTGTGAATACTGTTTTGCTGTTCACAAATCCTGTCTGATAATCAAACTGGTATACCGCATGCACTGCCGCCCCTTCTATCGGCCTTGATTCCAAATCCAGCACCTGCACGAGCGCCCTCTCCCCAAAAGCCGCAAAAGAGCACGCAGCAAGCGCAATCACAGCAATGATAAAAACCGCCTTCATGGCACACATTCGGCGCACAATAATAAAAAATAAGCGCATCGCACCCAGGCCAATGCCCACTAAACACCCGCCAGCACAGCAAACCCACTCCAAGCGCAATGCAAGCTCCCGCAACGCACAGGTGGCGCGAACCACAACAAAGCGCCGCGAACCATGCCACAAGCGCAACGCAAGCACCTGCAACACCTGCCGTTGCCACGCACCCCACCAAAAGCGCAATACAAGCGCCCGCAACACCCTCAGGCGCCGCGAACCATTCCAAAACCGCAATACACCCTCTGCCAAAACCAGTTCTTGCGCCACCACAATCCCAAGCTCCCGCAAAAGCCGGCTTCAACCCGCGATTATGCGCCAAGCTGCCAAAAAACACCCGTGCAGCCTTGCGCATTGGACGGCACGCCACCACACGCAGCAGCATTTCTCCGCCGATTTTCGGGCAATAGATTTTAAAAGGCACAGACCGATATTTGCAAAGGTGATGGGATGGACACAAGGCTGTTTGCTTACGGAAGTGCAGCTCTTGCGCTTGTGGGCGCTGTCGGCAGCTTTGTGCTTGGCGGTGGCATCTTCGGCATGCTAAGCGGGCTTTTCTGCCTTTTTGGCGCAATGGGCGCAGTCGCATTTTTCAAGTACGGTTACATCCTTGTCCCCTTCATAACAACCCGCTCAAACGTTGTGCTTGTAACCGATACGGGCTATGAAATACCCCCTTCGCAGGAGGTAATACTCAAGAACATGAACGGAATATACTATGCGTCCATGTTCCTTGGCGTAAAAGTGTACGAAAGCGCCTCCGAGCGCGGCACGGATGAGAATGTGGTGTATACTGAATATTTTGAGCGTGCGATTTCATCCGTGAAATACGTAACAAAATTCTCCATGCTTGTCTACGTGAAAGACATCACAGAATACCGCAAGAACATAGAAACAAAGCACGCAGAGGCGCAGCTGCGCCTTGCAAAGGAGCGCGAAAAGGCGGAGCCGGACGTTTTGCGGCTTGACCGCTACGAGCGCGAGGTCGCAATGTGGGACTCCCAGATAAACAAGCTCTCACAAGGCATAAAGCCCATGGGCATGGTCGCATACGTGATGACAACCGCAACTGGCGTTTCAAAGGAGGCTGCTGCTGCTGCTGCAAAATCCCAGGCAAACGAGCTGCGCTCCACCCTTGCAAACGCGCTCAACGTTGAGATAACGAACCTAAAGGGCGACGAAATGATGCGTTGCTTTGACTGGGAACACATAATCCCTCCGACGCAAACGGACCTTGAGCAGGCCACAATGTAATGCTGCAATGAACGCGCTGCAACACAAGGCTGCAATGTAACGTGCCGCAACCCTGTTTTTGGGCAGGGCGCAAAGCCCGCACCCATGAACACAAGGGCGCAACGCTTCCAAAAAAAGCCGCAACGGTGCAATAACAACGGTGTAATGAATGGCAAACTTCGGAAAACTCTCAATAAGCAGCGTGTACAACGTTGATTTGGCGAGAAGGAACTTTCTCACCCGCCCGCCCGAGCCGCCCGAAGAATACCTAATGGCAGACCCCACAAACTCAATTTACGTGGGCAGGACAAAAGTTTTCCACGTCCCGTTTGGCTGGACTTTCCAGCGCGCAACAAACCCACACGTGTGCGTTGTCGGGATATCCGGAAGCGGCAAATCCTATTTCGTTAAAACATTCATAACCCGCGCATCTTTTGTATGGAACACCAACTCCCTCATAATAGACTGGGCAGGCGAATACCGCGAATGGGTAAAGCAGGCAGGGGGGAAAATAATTTCGCTTGGCAAGGGGTCTTACCTCAACCTTCTTGATTTGGGCGGAATGAAGCCCCATGACCGCATAAAGCAGATAATGCGCACGCTTGCGATACTCACCGACATAGAGCGGTATCCTGAGCAAAAGCGCCTAACGGAGCAGGCAATAGAAAAAGCCTATGCAATGGCAAAATTCAAGCTTGACTCAAAGACGCAGCGCGACGGGCTTGGCAGGCCGCTCATTCCCCCCACTTTGCGGGACGTGCAAAAAATACTGGAAGACCAGATACTCGCGGGCAACTACGAGTTTCCCGCAGAGCTTGAAAACGCGCTCTACCGCGTAAAGCAGTTCACTCGCGAGGGCGAGGATTATTTTGCGCAGCAGTCCACGGTTGATTTGGAGGGCATTACAAAAAGCGGGCTTGTGGATTTGGACCTCTCAGGCCTGCCCGACGAGGTTTTCCGCGGCCTAGCCGGGCTTTCCATGCTGCAGTTCATAAAGGAGAAAATGCGCGAAGAGGGCTGGTCCTCCACAAAAGGGCTCAAGCTCATCGTGGTGCTTGATGAGGCATGGAAAATCGCAAAGGACGAGAACTCCGACGTTGTAATGATTGTGAGGGAGGGGCGCAAATACCAATTTGCAATGCTTGTGGCATCCCAGAACCCAACAGACATAGCAGAGGCGATTTTCTCAAACGTCGGCTCCACTTTTATTTTCCGCATCAAGTTTGAGCGCTTTCTTGACTATTTGCAGACAACGCTTAACTTCAGCGACTACATGCGCGGCGAAATCTCAAAGCTTGGCATGGGTGCCTGCGCAGTGAACATGAGCTTCTCCACCACATCGCGCTTTTCGGAAACTTTTCTTATAGAAAAGGTGGAGGGCGAGGAGCCCCTGCAGGAGTTCTTTCTGGATTTGTCTTCAATACTTGAAGATACGAGGGGGATGATTGAGGTGGCAAAAACCGTTTCATTTGAAAAAGAGGAGCTCAAGAAGCGCCTGCGCTCGTTTGGCCTTGACGAGGTGCACGTGGAGGAGATAAGCGAGCTTTTCGGCAAAAAAAACAAGCACATGGATGTTGTTTCATTCGTGATACTGCTTGAGCGCTACGGGGTGGGGAGGGTGAACATAACCTCTTTTCTCAAGGACATAGGGATAGAGGACAGCACAATAATAAACATCTTTTCCAAAGCAGACTTTAAGCGCCTTGGGCTTGGCGACCGCGACATAACGCAGGTAATACTCTCAGAATAGCAATACGCGCAAATAGGGTGGTAAAATGAAAGGCAAATGCATCGTATGCGAAACGGACAATGAAGGCTTTCCCGTCGTGGAAGACGCCATCATACTGGCAATACGTGCCATAAAGAAAAAGCTCAACATGGCAAAGGGCAACACTCTCATCGTGTGCTCCGGCTGCGTTGAGCAATACCGCAAAAAGCGCGCGGAGTTTGAAAAGGCGCTTGTGCAGCACGGGCTTATAGCCGCATTCCTGCTTGTGCTTCTTGTGCTTGTCCCGCCGCTTCTTGGCGGCACGTTCAACCTTGCGGGAATCGGCATGGGCATCCTGCTTGCAGTTCTCATGCTTGCATTTTCCATTTTCCGCTATTACCCGGCAGCAGACCTCACGGGCTACGTGCCAGCCCCGCCAGCGCAAGCATCTTTACAGCCGCAACCCACACAGCCGCAGCCCGCGCAGGCAAAACCCGTTTCCACCCTTCAATCCCTGCTTCCATTCCAAGCAGCCAAAAAGCCGCCACTCGCGCAGCAACGCGAGCCTGCGCACAAACAGCC
The DNA here is from genome assembly GCA_018304295.1 of Microcaldota archaeon. GTDB lineage: Archaea > Micrarchaeota > Micrarchaeia > Anstonellales > Anstonellaceae > Anstonella. The sequence continues at coordinate 26,591 of JAGVWK010000047.1, forward strand.
CGCAGCCAAAAAAACCGCCGGCGCAAAAACACAAACTCACAAAAAGAAATAAGAGCCGCTCCCGCACGAGCGCCGCCGCAGAAAAAGCCGCAAAAGCGCGCAATAAAAAGCGCATCAAGCCGAAAAAAAAGCGCAGCAAACTTAAGCTGATGCCGACAAGCCGATATTATGGCAGCCCAACAACAACCGCAAACACCCGCGCAGCCAACCGCTTCCGTGCCATTTACCGGAAGCTTTTCGCTGCGCGCAAAGGCAAACGCCCCTCCCTCCCAGATGGCGCAGCTGCTTTCAATGCTGACTTTCCTTGAGATGTCCCAAGAGGATGACGCGCTGGTGGCCCTCAACGTTGAAAGCCGCGACATACAAAAGAGCCCGTATCTTTTCTCCATCACCTATTTCAAGCCGGGCAAGGTGGAAACCCTTTACTCGTGCATTCCGGGCATGAGCCCAAAAAAACGCCGCCTTGAGGTGCTCCGCAACGTTCTTAACATGCTCACACTACTGTCCGACGCCTACTCCGTGGATACGCGCGAAATTTACCAGCTGCTTGAGTCCTCCCTTGCAGACATGGCAGAATACGTTACCGCGGATTACGAGAAGCTCTTTTCAGAGCACGACAGCCTCAAGGCGCAGGTTGCAGAGCTTTCAAAGCGCGCACGCGACCTTGCGCTTGCAAACGACTCGCTCTCAAAGGAAAACTATGACCTGAAGCTCAAAAACGACGAGCTGGTGCTCAAGCTTAAGGCGCTTGAAACATACTCGGATTCAGTGCTCGGGCTGAAAATACAGGACTGGATAAAAGAGCACGGCGGGGAAATAAACATCCTTGAGTTCTCCCGCGTGCACAATGTTCCTGAAATGCGCGTGGAGCAAATACTTAACAGGCTTGTAACAGAAGGCTACCTTGAGGCAAGAAAATAGCAACAAGCACCCATGCCGCCTGCAAAAAAGGGAATCCCATGCCCGTTGAAAAATCCCAGCTTTCCAACCTGCGCATCGCCAAAAAAACCTACGTGTTTGACCAGAAGCGCCGCTTTGAGCACACCGGGCGCTTTTCCCTCACGCGCACCACTTCCGACAAGCCCGAGCTAAAGGATGTCATTGAATCGCTTCTTGGAAAGCGCAAGGAATTCGGAAGTGCCGCTGCACAGCAGCCCAAGGCGCGCCCGGCAAGCCCCTCCGCGGGGGCGAAAAAACCCTCCCGCTCCCTTTTTGGCACAATCCTTAAGACTTTCATTGCCATCCTGCTGCTTTTTGCGCTCGCGCTTTTCTACGTGGTAAGCACCGCCGGCTCAGGCAGCACAAGCCCGCCTATTCCCATGGCTGCCTCATTCTCCGGCAATTTTTCCATTGACGTGCTTGACGTTTCCGTGCTCACTGCCGGCACGGAGGAAAGCCCAAGCAACATTGCGCGCTTTTTTGTTTCCTACTCAACGCAGAACATCTCTTCCCTTTCACTGACCGCAAGGCTCTTTCCCTCCAAGCCCCAGCAGCAGATTTACCTGCTTCGCTCCCAGCGCGACAGCGCGGAAAGCTATGATGAATTTGCCTCAACGTTTGCTTACATCCTGCGTGCAAAGGGCCTGCCAATAAACGAAATAGACATTCCTGCATTGCAGACGCTTCCCAGCGGCTCAGCAATAATAATCCCCTCAGGATACCTGCCTGCCTCCCTTATAAGCGGCCAGCCGCGCAACCTCGTCCAGATAGCGGCCGCCTCAAACACAATAATTTACATCGGCCTTCCCTTTGACACAACCGCGCTTTCCGACACCGGCAGGCCCGTTTCCGTGCGCACCGCGGATTCCAATGCGCTCGGCATCAACTTTACGCGCTCAAAGCCCGAATCAACAGACGGCTTCAGCCTCTTTGACGGCCAATACGTTGTGGGCACGGAGCGGCTTTTCGGCTCGGTTTCCGTATTGCGCATTGGAAGCGGGCAAATCCTCTTCCTACCCCAGTCGCTGGATGGCGGCTGGCGCGGCAGCGGTGGATCCGCAGCAGCTGACGTTTCCCGCATTATCTCAAGCTCCCTCTGGCAGTCCTCTTTTGCGGACGCATACGAGTACCTCCCGACATCCTCAAATTCTTCCGGCGAGCTTTCCTTGCTCACCTCGGAGTTTGGCCCTGCCGGCGGATACGCGCTCTTTTACATAGAGGCACGGGACAGCAATGGAATAATGCAGGGCGAGTTCCGCACAATACCCGTCCTCAAGGAGCAGCGCGGGGACCTGTTCATAAATTACGCCGGCGGCCCGCCCACCACAAGCCAAATTTCGCGCACGCGCACGCGCATGTCCGTTGTGCTGCGCGAGCAAAGCAGCACGCCTGTAAAATTAAAGGTGAAAACACTGGACGGCCTAGAGGTGCTCAAAACAGACGATTTGGAATCGGAAGCAACAGTCCCCACCATTACGCGCTTTTTTGACTACGACCCAAGCGTGCTTCCGGGAACTTACGTGCTATCAGTTGAAGATAACGCCGGCAAGCGGTATGCCGCAAGCCTTCTTACAGTTGCTGATGTTGAGGTAGTCCCAACCTCCATAGACTGGAAAGCGGGGGTTTTCTCCTTTCGCATAACCTCCGCAGGCGAGCCCATCGTGGCGCGCAAAATATCCGCAAGCATTGACGGCAAACACGCAGGCGACTACACGCTCGCATCCGACGTTAGGCTCATTGCGCGCGATTTGCAGCCGGGCAAGCACGTGTTTTCCTTCCTCCTTGGGGACCTGCTCAAGGAAGTGGAGCTTGAATACGTGCGCTCTCGCGCCTTCTACGACAATCCCATTGCCATTTTCCTTGGGATACTCGCGGCAGTGATATTCGCAATAGGCTTTTTCCTGCGCCTTCCGGAGAAAATGGTGTTCGGCCTTGACATACCTGATTTCCCGCCGCTTTCCGCAATAAAGATACCCGTGCGCCGCTCAACAGTGCTTGAGATTTTTGAGCAGGTGAACCGCGACTACTCATGGTCCAACATGCCCCTCACTCTTGAGGAGGTGAAAAACGGCTTTCGGAAGCTCACCTACAACGGAAAGCCCATACTTGTTGGCGACTACAACCTTGAGCGCATCCTCTCCAAGCTTGAAACTGAGAACCTGCTGAAGCACGAGCTTTCCTACTACCTGCTTTCCGAATGGGAAAAGAAAAGCAGCCAAAGCGCATTCTACCTTTGCGCTTATAGGCAGATGCGCGACATATTCATAGCAAACACAATCCGCTTCTCAAAAATCGGCTCGCAAAAGGATTGCGACGTTAAAATAACCCTTGCAAACAAGGACGCGTTTGTGCACATCCACCAAGGGCAGCAAACGCTTGCAGCAGCGCTCAAAACAGCCCCCAAGGGCACAACGCTCGTTGTTTTCCGCGATGACGCATCGCTCTCATCTTTCAAAAGCCTGCTGCAATCAGCTTCACCTGCATCCGCAGCGTTTAAAATGGAGCTGGACAACGGCACAATAGCCCTGCTCGCGCTTGCACAGCTTGGCAGCTACCTTAAGGGCATGCGCCCCTCATAGCCACAGGAGCCACTGGAAAGTACGCTGAGGCTGCATCCTATAAATCCATTGTTTTCTGAATAAAAAGCAGGGAAAAATCTGCAAATCAGAGTGCCTGCGCAGCGTTGGCTGCGCAGTTGCTACCAAT
>JAGVWK010000018.1 GCA_018304295.1 Microcaldota archaeon
ATTTCAAACCGGGGATAGTGGGAAGAGGCGCAATATGAAACAGGTATCAGGAAAAGAAGTATTAGCTGTTCTTTTAAAACAGGGCTTTTTAGTGAAGAGACAGAAGGGAAGCCATGTTCATCTGGATAAAATTGTTGAGGGGAAAATGTTTCATGTAACTGTACCGGTTCATTCAAATAAAGATTTGAATCCGTTTGTATTCCGTTCAATAGCGCGCCAGGCAGGGTATACGCCGGAAGAGTTTGAACATTTTTTCTAGCAAAAGGCACAGGATTTTAATTTTAGCGGTGCATTAGGTAGTATGGACAAATCTAATGTATCCCCTCTGGAAGGGAAACGGGAATACTGCGGCGCTTTTGGTGTTTACTCTTTTTTGGGCGAAGATGTTTCATATGACGCGTATAGGGGGATTGTTGCGCTGCAGCATAGGGGGCAGGACAGCGCGGGAATTGCCACTTATAATGGGAAGAAAATTGAGCTTACTAGGGAGTTGGGGCTTGTAAGCGATATTTTTACGCCAAAAAAAATGCAGGAGCATGAAGGGGCGCTTGCGGCAATAGGGCATACGCGATATCCGACTATTGGGGCTGGTGGGAAAGAGGATGCGCAGCCGTTTTACATTGAAGGGGTAAGGGGCGGAATGGCGCTTGCGCACAATGGGAACATTGCGAATTACGGCAGGATAAGGGCGCAGCTTGAGAAAGAGGGGGTAACGCTGGGCTCAACGTGCGATGCGGATTTGATATTGGGGGTTTTTGCAAGGGAGTATAAGGCGTGCAAGGATTTCTTTGAGGCTGCCAAAAAAACAATGGAAGTGCTGGACGGGTCGTATTCGGTTGTGCTCATAAGCGGGGAAGGGGATTTGGTAGTGTTCCGCGACCCACACGCGATAAGGCCGCTTTGCATTGGAAGGAACAAGGAGAAAATAATATTTGCGTCAGAAAGCGTTGCGCTTGACATTAACGGATGCCCTCTTGTTGGGGACGTAAAGCCAGGGGAAGTTTACGTTGTGAACAAGGAGGGGGTAAAGAGCAAAGTGGTGCTTGCAAAAGAAAAAAAGCACTGCATGTTTGAGTTTGTGTATTTCTCACGGCCGGACTCGGTAATAGAAGGAAAGCTCGTGCACTATGCGAGGATGGAAATGGGAAGGAGGCTTGCAAAGTCTGCGCCCGTGGAGGCTGACATTGTTGTTGCGGTTCCTGACACTGCCCGCTCTGCTGCTGTCGGGTATTCGCAGGAGAGCAAAATACCGATTGAGGAGGGGTTGATAAAGAACAGGTATATAGGAAGGACTTTCATAATGCCAAGCCAAAAAAAGCGCCAAGATGCTGTGAGGCTCAAGCTCAATGCGGTAAGAAAGCTTCTGGAGGGAAAGAGGGTGGTGCTCATTGATGACTCTATTGTAAGGGGCACAACTTCCGGGCCGATTGTAAAGCTCGTGAGAGAGGCAGGGGCAAAAGAGGTGCACATGAGGATAACGTGCCCGCCTGTAATATCGCCATGCTTTTATGGGGTGGACTTGCCCACTTACGTGGAGCTTATTGCGGCAAACAAGAGTGTTGAGGAAATACGCAAAATGATAGGGGCGGACAGCCTTGCATATTTAGGAGTGGAGGATTTGGTCGCATCAATTGGGCTTGGCAAGGATAACATGTGCCTTGGATGCATCACGGACAAATATCCCACTGCTTTTGGGAATGAGATTGCGCAGAAAATGAAAAAGGAAGGGCGCAAAGACGGCGTGCGCATCTGGGAAGAAAAGGCATAGGGCGCGCTTCCATGTGCTTCGGGGGCAGGCTTTTATAGGGCAAAATGCACATATTTAGCGGAGTGGCGGGGGAGCGACTAACCGGCCCAGTTGGGTACGGAGGAAGTTCTGCCCACCGATGAATTTGCGCGCCTGATAAAAAGGGCGCGGGAAATCCCCCGAAGCGCTTAAGGCGCAATCGGAAACAGAAACGATACCTGCCCTTTCCAATGAGAATGAGGGAACGAGAGGGAGGGGATGTGGCTGAAACGGTCCGTGCGGGCATAGATATGTGCGGTGCAAGGCTTTAAGCCGCTTAGTCCAATGTCGCTTAGAAACAGAAGGCAGGCTACCACCTGCCACTCCGATATTCATGCCGATATGCTCATGCCGCTTGGAAGCGGCGGCGAATTTTATGAGGGCAAAAGAGAGAAAGCTTGGGCAGTGTTTCCTTGAGGATGCGCAAGTGCTCAAAATGGAGGCTCGGCTTACGGATGTGGAAGGGAAAAGCGTGCTTGAGATAGGCGCAGGGGACGGCAGGCTCACAATTGAGCTGCACAAGGCAGGCGCAAAAAAAATCGTTGCAGTTGAAAAGGACAAAAAGCTTGCAAAAAAGCTGCGCGCAAGGTTCTCTTCCTACAATACGGTAAAAATCGTTGAGGCTGACTTTTTGGAGTATGCAAGGAAAGCGGAGAAATTTGACAGGGTTGTTGGAAACATTCCTTACTATATTACGTCCCCCATACTTTTTTCGCTTGTGGATATGGAATTTGCAAGCGCGCTCTTGTGCGTGCAAAATGAATTTGCGCAGAAAATGGTTGCGCAGCCTTCCAAGAGGAATTATGGGAGGCTGTCAGTAACAAGCCAGATTTATTTCAATGCGCAAATAGTGGGTTTTATCGGGCGGGAAAAATTTGCGCCGGTTCCAAAAGTGGACTCCGCGCTTGTGCTTATTGGGAAAAGCGGGAGGGCGCTTGGGGAATTTGAAAGCGGCCTTATTGCGGCAATTTTTGCGCACAAAAACAAGAGCCTGCATGCTGCCCTTGTGGATGCAAGGGGATTCTTTGGCAAAAGCAAGGCGGAAATGAGGGGGATTGGGGCAAGCATTAAATATGGTGGCATGAGAGTGAATTCGCTAAGCTGGGCGCAGGTGCTGGAAGTTGCGCAAATTTTGGGGTAATTGCATGGGTGAGGAACCGGCAAGTGTGGAGCACGAGGCAAATGCATCGGCGTTTTTGCTTAAGGTTGCCGCGCAGATTGCGGTTGTGGGAGCCGCAACAATGGGATTTTTCCATTTTTATTCGGAGAGCATTTACCTTGCGACCTTTGGCTTTGTTGCAAGCGCGATATTGGGGTCGCTATTGGCATGGAGGAGCGCGCAGGCATCACGCTTGCTCATTTTCGCCTCGGTGCTTGTGATAGAGTGGATTGTTGTTGAGAGGGCTGCGCCTTCGCTGGCGGTTGTTTTTGTTCTTGGAGACGCTCTCCTGCTGCTCTTTTTGGGAAGCGGCTTTGCAAAAGAGATGAAAGAGAGGAAGGGGTAGGCGGGGATTTTATAATCCATTGCACATAAGCTATCGGGCCCGTGGCGCAACGGATAGCGCGCTTGGCTTCGGTCCCATAAGGGGGGCTGCCGTCCCCCTTGAGGGTTTCAACCCCCCGCTTATGCGCGGGAGGAAGAAAGGGCAGTAACATGGGAATAAAATCACCATGCGCCGGAAGCGACCAAGCGGTTGCGGGTTCGAATCCCGTCGGGCCCGTGCTTTTTTTTGCGCTGCTTCTTTTTTCGCAGGATGCGCATTGCGGCTTGCTTGTGAGCAATGCAAGCGTTGGGGAAACAATATATGTTTTTTACGAGGGGGAGCTGCTGCAAAATGAAAGCATCCTTGTAATGCCGCCTTTTGGGAAGCAATTTGAAATGAGCCTTGAGGGCAATGCCGCGCAATTCAATGCAACGCGGCAGGGAAGATGGGAAATAGTTTTCAGGGGAAAGGGATACGCGGCGTTTGTATCCAAGGATGCGGCTGGCAGTGCAAATGCCGTGCAAAATGCGCCTCAAATTGACAGCAGGCTGTTATTTGCATCCATTGCGTTTCTTTTTGCATGCGCCTTTCTTTTTGTATTTTTTGCGTGGAATGCAAGGCAGAAAAAGGAAATTGGGTTTTATGCGCAGGGTGGAGGGGTTGCGCTAAAAAGCAGGGTTGCGCTTGAGGAGGTGCGCATAGAGGATGCGCGCGGCAGGGTACTATGGAGGGCTGGAAAATTTGACAGGGAGGGAGAGCTTGTGATAAAGCTAAGCGCCATGCAGGCGCCCTTTTATCTGCATTGCATTGCAGAGGGGAGGGAAATTCGCATTTGCAGCAATGGGGAGGCAGGGGCGGCTGGATTGGAGAAGGCAGGGGCGGGAAAGAAAAGCGGCTGGAAAGCGGGCGGGGCAAAAATGCCGCTTGCGCAGCTTGCGCATGCGCAAGAGGAAAATGCGGAAAAAGGGCAGAGTGGCATGCCCACAAAAGGCATTGGGGAAAAAGAGGAAAAGGGCAGGCAGGGCAAAGGCATTGGAATGGGCGGAGGTGGAAAGGTAAAAAAAAGGCTTGCGCGCATTGCCTGAGAATCAGGGCTGCGTAAGCACAAGGGCGCTGTCATGCTCAATAAGGATTGTGTGCTCGGTTTGAGCAACTATGCTGCCGGGCGTGTCAAGAAGCACCGGATACGGGCGCAATGCGCCTGCGTTCAGCAGCTCCTTAAGCGCAGAGCTTAGGAGAAGGCGGGACTTGAAATTCGGGACAAGCCACCTTTCCGCAAAAGGGAGGGTAAAATACTGCGTTGCAATGTGCGACAAAAGCTGGCGCGACTGGCGCATGCGCACGCGCGCGCCTGAAACAAGGCTGAATATTTCCACCTGAGTTCCATCATGCACGCGGCCGCTTCCGTTTGTTGCAAAAGGCTCTATTGCGAATATGTCCCCCTCCTGCAAAACGTATGAGGGAGGCGTCCTTACGTTTGGTATGTCTATGCCTGCGTGCAGCGCGTAAGGCTCTATTTTGTGGCCGCACAGGTTCTCTATTGGCTTAAAGCCCGCTGCCTTTATGCGCTCCTCTATTGCGGTGCCAAGCTCGGAGGTTGCAACCCCGGGCTTTGCAAGCGCTATTGCGTCCGCAAGCGCTGCTTGGGTGCATTCTGCCATCTTTCCCCATTCGTCCGAGAGGTCTATTGTGCATGCTGTGTCTCCCACGCAGCCCTCAACTTGGCCGCCTATGTCAAGCTTCACGACGTCTTTTTCCCCAAGAAGGGTTTCGCACCCGATTTCGGGAGTAAAATGCGCAGCTGCGTTGTTAAGGGAAATGTTTGCTGGAAAGCCCATGCGTATTCCTGCTTCCGCCATGAACTTTTCAACGCTTTCGGCAACGTCAAAAAGGGACTCGCCGGGCACTATGAGGCGCTTTCCGTCCTCGCGCACTTTTGCGGTCAGTTTTCCCGCCTTTTTGAAATTGTCAATCATGTGCGCATGTTCTTCCTCTGGCGACATGTTCTCGTGGGAATGTGCGTGCTCCTCATCGGAGGAAATTGCGCCTTCGGTATCAATGTCAGTTTCAGTTGCCATTTTCTTCAACTCCCCAACAATTTGGGCGAATGATAATATAAATATCTCCCTTAACGGAAAAAAGATTGGAAAAAGGATCGGAAAAAAATGGAGCGGGAAATAAAAGGGCAGGATTGCGGCTAGAGCAATAGGGACGAAAGCCTGCCAAGCATTTCTTTGCTTGCGCTTTTTTGCATGGGCTTGCCCTTCACAACAAGAAGCGCGAGCATCCCGGCTTTTTTTGCGTACAGGAAATCCTTGCGCGGATGGTCGCCAACCATAAGGCATTCATGGGAGGGAAGGCGGAGCTTGCGCGCGCAAGAGCGGTAAAAGGAGGGGGATTTTTTCGCTGTTATGAATACGTGCGCAAAAAACGGGTCCAAGCCAAGGCGGATAAGCTTGTCCCATTGCTTGAGCGCCTTCCCCTCGGTGGCAACGCACAATAAATAGCCCGCATGCTGCAAGCGCAGCAGCATCGCCCTTGAATGCGGGAAGGGGTAGATGCTTGTTTTTGTGCCGTGGTACGCAGCAATGCCCGCGGCTATTGCGCGAAGCGGATTTTGGCATGGGAATTTTTTTGCAAGAAGGTCAAAATGCCTGCTGTAGTTTGAGCCGTATTTTTCCAGTATTTGCATGTGCGCTGCAAGTGCCTGTTTTTCGGTTGCGCGCATCCCTGCTGCTATCATTGCGCGCATTGCATTCCTGCGTGCAAGGGAGGCAAATTCGCCTGAGGGGAAAAGCGTGTCGTCTATATCGAAGAGTATTGCGCGTATTTTTTTGTCATTTTTCTTTTCCATGCAACCGCCAATTGACGAAAATGGGCGGGATAGGTATAAAAGCGTTTCAGAGCAATCTGATTTCTAATTTGGCTAAAATTCGTAAGAGGCAAAATCGGTGGGATTATGGGGGACGTTGGTTTTCGCAGCGCATCAGAGCATCATGCAAACTGGTCGGCATTCATAGACAAGGTGTCCCGCTACGTGGACTGGTGCATACAGTATGCGCTCATGGTGCGCATGGCGCGCGGCAAGCTTTCGCACGCGGACTGGGTGAATGGAAGAGATATGATAGGCGTTCGTGCCAAGAAAGCCATGAACGAAACGGGAGGGAAAGGCGGCAGCGTTGTTAAGGATGGCAGGCACAAGGATAAAATTGAGACAGGGGTAAGGCTGGCAGGAATGGGAAGGAAAGTGGAGGCGGCAAGTGAGTTTATCAGCATAGGTGGAGAGTTTCTTAAGAAGGCAATGGAGATGGGAGTTTTGAGGGCAGCACAAAAAGTCGGCGTAGTTATGGGGCTTGCGCCTGCAGTTTATTTTGTGCACCAGCAGCCTCTGGCTGAACCTGTTTCTTATTCCCGTGCCGCCTGATTAGAGCAATTTTTTGTAAAGAGAGAGCATTGCATCCGCCCTTTTTGAAACATCAAATCTAAGGGAGCTTTTGCGCGCTGCTGCGCGGTATTTTTGGGGCGAGTCAAGCACGCGGCTTAAGGAGGATGCGAACTCTTCTGCATTTGCGCCGCACAATATGCCGTTGGAGTTGTTTTTTATTATGTCTTCGCAGGCGCTATTTTTTGCGCCCACTGCGGGCGTGGCGCAGGCAAGGGACTCTATTGCTGCCAGTCCCTGCGTCTCAAAAAGCGAGGGGAAGGCGAATGCGTCCGCGCTGCAATAAAGAGGCACTATTTTCTTTTCCGGCACAAAGCCCGCGAATTTCACAAATGAGGTTATCCCAAGGGACGAGGCTTTTTTCCTGAGGGCTTGGAGATGCGGCCCCTTGCCTGCTATCAGAATATACGCTTCAGGATGCTCTTTTTTAAGCAACGGGGCTGCATGCAACAGCACTTCAAGGTTTTTCTCCTGAGCGATTCGTCCAAGGGAGAGTATTGTTTTTGCGCCCCGCGGGATTCCAAAGGAGCAAAGGAGCTTTTCGTCTTTTTTATGCGGGGAGAATTTGTGCGTATCTATGCCAAGGGGGAAGACAATGGAGTGAATGCTGTGCGCTTGAAGCGCTTTTTTTGCAAAATTGCTTGGGACGGTGGTGGCATCAAACTGGGAAGCGTATGCGGACACGTAGTGCCAAAGCGCCCTGCCTGCGGCATTTTGCAGCTGCGCGGTTGGCAGCACGTAGTGCGTTGCGCTGCTGAAAAAAGTGTGGAAGGAAAATACGCTTGGGAGCCGGTTCTCCTTTGCGGCATGGAGGGCGGCAAGCCCCATTGTTGCCGGGGAGTGCGAATGCACAAGCTGCACTTTTTGCGCCTTTATTGCTTTTATTGCCGCAAAGGGAAAAATCGCTGCGCGGTATTGGGGGTAGGAGGGAAGGGGCAGGGAGCGGAAATAAAAATGGTTTTTCTGCGGCAGGGGGAGGGAACTTGGGGCTTTGGGGGCGAACACAAGCACAATGTTGCCGCGGGATTGCAGGGCTGAGCGCAGGCCCACTATCCCCCTCACCACGCCGTCGGTGTGAGGCAGGTATGTGTCGGTGAAAAATGCGGCTTTCATGGTTGGAAAATCGCAGTTGCGCTTAAAAAAGAGTGCGTTTTTGCAGCAAAGTGTTCAGGTCGGATTAGGGGGTGAAACCCTCAGGGGGACCGAAAGGTTGCATATGCTCCCTCTATGGGAGGGGCGATAGGGGAATGCTGGTTGCCCAGCCTTGCTAGTGAATTACCCACGGCTGAAGCCGTGGGCTTCCGCGGCAACTATGAATAGGTAGAGAGCCGCATCTGCTGCGACTCCGCCTTTGCCTCCGAGATTGAGA
>JAGVWK010000037.1 GCA_018304295.1 Microcaldota archaeon
CCTGAAGTGTCTTCTTGGCCCAGTATATGCTCTGCCCATGTCCCTGAAGAGGAGGAGGCATAAGAAATTGCCCCGGGGTCCGAGCGCACAGTGGGGGCGGAGGAAGTGCCGCTTGGCATGGCTGAGCCTGAAGCGTTAGAAGTGCCTGCTGAAGCCGTGCCTGATGCACCAGAGGTGCCCCCCGAAGATGTGCCTGAAGCAAGGGCATCCATCTGGGCAACGTCTTTTTCGGCAATATTGGAAAGTGCGCCTATTTGGGAAAGCCAGCGCAGCTCTTTTGCAAGCAGGTGGGCGTTTCTGGCGGTAGTCTGGGCATAGATTTGGTTGCCGTTAATGCCTATCAGGACCATCATGTTGCTGAATTGCGTGCTTTTGTAAATGGCAACCGTGCCTCCTGAGCCTGAGCGGAACTCAACTGGGACGTATGCGATAAGCTTGGAGGAATCAAGAGCAATTGATGGCTTTGAGAGATGGATTGTAAAAAGTTCCGGAACTGAGGAAAACACAAGGGGCAGCAGGGCTGCGAATGCCAAAAACATTATCGGCTTCATGGGAAAATAAGGGTTGGAAGGGGGTTTTAATTGTTTGGTTTTTGTTAGGTGGATGTTTTCCTTACATGCGAGCCAGTCTTATGTCTTCGGCGGTAACTGTTTTCCTGCCGGCGTGCTTTGCGAACTTGAGAGCCTTCTGAGAAATTTCAAGCCCTATTTTTTCAAGCTCCCCTGCAAGCTCCATTGCAGCGTCGTCGCTTACCCTGCCAGCCCCTGCCTCGCGTATTATGCGCTCAACCGGAGCCTTTGGAAGTATCATGGGGGGATATTCAAGCAAACAAATAAAAGCAAATGCGCGGCTTAAGATAAGCAGGTAGTAGAGTTGGCGCTTGCACAAAAAAACGAGGAGATGCTGTTTCCAAAGCCGCAAGTGGAACAGGAGTACCGCACAATCGAAAGCAACGCAAAGGAAGCGCTTGAAATTGCGCGCGACGCCATAATGAGGGCGTATTCTCTTTTTAGCGGCATGTGCGAAAAAAGGAAGATGGAACTTCCGAAAATTCTTTCAAATAAAGGGGTATTTGAAATGGCAAGCGGAGTGCGCTACGGAATTGAGGAAAAAGAGGGGAAGGGCGGCAGGCTCAAAAGGTACGAAGTTTTCAGCGTGGAAGTGGAGTTTGAGGGTATGAAAAGGCGCATTACTTCTGAAGTCGGGCCGGATTCCATGGCGCTGTGCCTGAACCAGACAGGAAGCGATGCAAAGCTGCTTGAGATGGTGGAATACGACAGGAAAAAGGGAGTGGAGATATTTAGGGAGGGGATGGCATGAGCAATGTACAAAAAGAAAATAATCTTGCGCAGATGCAGCATGCGCAGATGCAGCAAGACACGTTTAAACAGATGCCGATTGCAAAAGCCGATGAGGGAACGGGCATAAAGTTGAGCGCGGTGCCAACGCGCATGGATGAGCGGGTGTTCAGGCCGACTGATTTCAATGTAAGCGTCTTTGCGAGGGAGGCGCTCTCAAAGACGCTCGAGGACATGCATGATGTTGCAGTTGCAAGCGGGCATGAGAATGTTTTTGGCACCGGCGGGCTCAAGGTGAAAAAAGTCGATGAGTTCAGGGTCTCAAAAGACGGCAATACTTACAGCGTAAAGGTGGACAACGGGGAAAAATACCTCACGCTTAGGCTGGAAAAGGATGCCACGTCACTTGCGCTTAGCAACAATACTGGAGTGTTGCTTGCGATTGTGCGGCAAAAGGGAAAAGAGATGACATTTGAGCAGCTTGGCGTGAGTGCTTGAGATGAGCCCGGATATCCCTGAACCGTGCGCAAGCTGCGGGGGGAAGTGCTGCAACCGCTTTGCAGTCCCCATTACACACCTTGACGTTGCAAGGCTTGTTGAGTTCACGGGTAAAAAGCCGCATGAGTTTTGCAGCCTTGAGGATGCGCAGAATATTTCGCAAAACCCTTATCCGAAGGTATTTGTGATGGAAGAGGGAAAGCTAGTTGAGAAATTGCTCGTTTTAAAGAGGAACAAGAACAATTGGTGCGTGTTTTTTGCAAGAAGCAACGGGTGCACTGTGCATAATGCAAGGCCTGTGGTGTGCAGGGCGTATCCGTTCTCGCTTTTTGGAGGGGCTGCGCAGGAAAAGGGGAAAATGGAAAAAATTGTAAGGGCGCTCGGGGCATTTGCAAAAAATGCGAAAAAGGCGGACATGTCAAACGAGCACGTAAAGGGGGAAATTTACTACACAAGGAACATGGTGTGCCCAAGGGCATGGGCGCAGTGGGAGTATTCGGAAAAGGAAGTGCTGAAAGATTTGAAAAAACAGGATAGGGAGCTTAAGGAGTATTGGAAAATTGCAAATGAGTGGAATGCTAAAAGAAGAAAGGGAGCAAAACAGGGCTTTGGGGCGTTTTTGGAGTTTGCGGTTGGAAAAGCGCAAAAGGGGAGCTAGCCGCAAAGGAGAGCTATCCCTGCTTTTTCACTATTGTAACAACGTCCCCGTCTTGGAGAACGTGGTCTATGCCGACTTTTTGCCCGGGAAACTTTGCGGAAGGGCCCCATACCTGCGCATACTTGAAGTCGCGCACAAGGTCGCGGTGCAATTTGGAGCACGCATCGGAAACGTTTGAGCCGCTGCGCATCATCATGGGTTTTTTCATGTCAGCCTCGCCCATGCGCGGCTTTGTGTAGATGCGTATTAGCTCAAGGCGGTCGTAAATCGCGTCCTTGAGGGAATTTATGTTGGTGTTGCGGTCTGCGGAGATGGGCAGGAAGGGGAACTTAAGAGAGCGCAGGTATTCCTCGGAAACAAGGTCGGTCTTGTTCAGCACTGTAACGGAATTTATGTAGCGGCGGTTTGCTGCCATGTAATCCACGAGCTGGTCTATGCTTGCGTCGTCGCGAAACACTATGGAGCCGTTGTGCACCCCGTATTCGTTTATCACGCCGGTTATCATTTTGTCGTTGAGCTTGGTGAGCTTTACAGTGCTGTTTATCTCTATGCCGCCGCGCTCTTTTTTTGTGAGGTGTATTTGGGGTGGTTTTTGGTCAAGGCGTATTCCTATCCCTGAAAGCTCCTCTTTTATTGCGGAAAGCATATTGGGCTCAAAAACGTCAAGTATTATGAGGATGAGATCTGCGTTGCGCGCAACCGCGAGTATTTCCCTTCCCCTTCCCTTGCCTGTTTTTGCGCCTGCAATAATTCCGGGAAGGTCAAGAAGCTGTATTTGCGCGCCCCTATGCTCCATTACGCCGGGAATGCACGTGAGGGTGGTGAATGCATAGGATGCGGTCTTGCTTTTTGCGCCGGTGAGCGCGTTAAGGAGTGTGGATTTTCCCACTGAGGGCAGGCCTATGAATACTACGGTTGCGTCCCCGCTCTTTTTTACGTCAAAGCCGCTTCCCCCGCCGCCCTTGCCCCCAAAGCTTTTTTTCGGGGTCTCTATTATGGCGCGCTTGAGCTTTGCGATTTTTGCCTTGAGCATCCCTACATGGAACTCGGTTGCCTTGTTCTTCTGCGTGCGAGCCATCTCGTCTTCTAGCTCTTTTATTTTCTCGTGGATACCCATTGGCAGTATATTGGTAGCCTTTCTTTTTAAGGGGTGCAGGGGTTGGAGCCGAAGTGCTGTGGTGAACAAATGGGTGTTTTGACCCTGTAAGTTTCCAAGCAGCCACTCTTTCTGAAAAACGGTTACGACGAAAACGATTTTTGGGTGTGGCTCAGCCACTCTTTCTGAAAAACGGTTGCGACGAAAACGATTTTTGGGTGTGGCTGTTTTTGCGGCTTTTTGGGAGTTAATCACCACAACAGAGCCGAAGCTAGGTTTCTTGCGCATCTTCTGCTTGCGCATTTTCTGCGTTTTCTTCCTCAAGCTCTTCGTGAGGGGTTGTTTTCCGTGGGGCTTTTGCAGCGGGCTGCGGGGAGGAGGGGGGCTTGGAACCTGCAACCGACCTTTCGGCCATGTCCTTTTTCACAAGCAGTGGGAGTTCCTTTTGCCACTGCGCGTCTATTTTTGCAAAGTCTATTTCACCTTTGCTGTCGGAGAGTTTTATCAGGTTGTTCACTGCTGCAAGGCACTTGAGCACAAAATCTATTTCAAGCAGCATCTTATCATCGTATTTTTTGCTTGCGTCAAGTATTTGCGAGTATACCTTTCCCTTGAAAAATGCCTCCATTATGAAATGCTCGGGGGGGAAGCCGCTTTCTGCGGCGCGCCGCTGCAGCGCGGGGGGCATGAACTTCATTTTCAGGCTTTTTTTGAGTTTCGCAAGGTCAACGCCTGAAAGGGAAGGGGCGGAGGCTTCGGGGTTGTCAAGAAAATCGCACTTTATGGAAGTGGAGGCGGAATCGGAGCCGCGGGAAAGCGTGAAAACCTCAACGAACTTGCGCGCCTGCTGGTCTGTTTCGTATTGGTAGCCGAGCATGCGGTAGACGCGGCTTTTGCGCCCAAAGCGCACCTTGCGCAGGAAAGAATAGCGGTCGGTGTTTAGCATGCTTGCTGCCGGAATGCCAAACACAAGCTCAAAGCGGTCCTGCACGTCCTTTAGGGACTGCGAGTGCAGGTTGTAGAGCAGGAAAATGCCCGGCTGGGTGTTTATCAGGTTCATTACGCCCTGCACTGCGACGCGTGAGCGCACCTCGTTTATTATCACGCACGCATCCCCCATGCGAAGCGCCGCATTCACCATTGAAACAAGGTCAAGCTCGCTGCTGCCCATGCCGCCCATATCCTCTTTTTCAGAGCTTTGCACGCGCATTGCGCCTATGTGGAAGCCCCGCTTTCTAAAGGCGCGCGAGGGTATTTCCTCTATGTCTTGTATGGGGAGGATGCGCCGCTTTGTTCCGATTGCGGATATTTTTGCGGCAGTGAAGCAGGTTTTGCCAACGCCTTTTAAGCCAAGCACCGCCTCTGAGCATCCCAATCCCACCATCACGTCGTCATAGCCTGCAAAAAACGGGGTAAATGAGCTGAGGTTTAGGTACTGGGGGTATGTGAAGGGCGTGGGGCGCATAATGCGCAGCGCTGCCTGAAATTCGCCAAAGGTTGCGGGCGGGCGCTGCAAATGGCAGCGCATTGAGAGGCGGGTGAGCACTATGTCAACTATCGGGTTCTTGTCGTCAAATTTGCGGGAGCGGTCAGTGGAGGCGACTATGTTCTCAAATGCCTTTTGCAGCATTTCACGGTTGTAGCGCCACAAGGTGTGGCAGAGGCCGAATTTTGCATGCTCTATGTAAATTGGGGAGTTTTCAGAGTCTATGTAAATATCGGTGATGTTGTCGTCGTCAAGGGACATGTTTTCTATCGGGGAGCCAAGCCCCACCACCCATGCGGCGGCTTCCCTTCCCATTGAAAGCGCCTGCTGCTGCGTGATCGGTATTTTTGAGATTGTTGCACGGTCTAGGAACTGCTGGGTGTATTCGCGCATGCGCGAATCAAATATCGTGGTGTAGTCGGATATTTCCCGCGACTCCTTCATGCCTTCCGCGATTGCTTCCTTGAGTATTTTTTGAAGCTCGGCGGGCAGGTTTTCTATTGCAGGGTTCTCCTGCACGTAAAGGTTTGCCTCTGCGCCTTCCACTTCGTACACTTTCGCCTTTATGCCAAAGCCCAAATCAACGGGGTTGTTCGGGGCGGAAATAAGGGCTGCGTTTGCAGGTATGGAAAGCAGGAAGTTTTGCAAAAATTGCAGGCTTTTGAGGCCAAGTGTTGAGAGGAAAGCGCCGCGCAGGTCGCCGCTTTGCTTTGTGAGAACATAAAGGCGGCTTTTCTTGTAGGTTGCAAGTATGCCGTTTAACCAAGCGCGAAAAGTATTGTGCCCGTCAACAAAAACCTGTTTTTCAGGGTAAGGCTCCTTGTAATCCTCCAGCGTGCGCGCAGCCATAAGAGGGTTCATGAAAAGGTATTCGTAAAAATCGCGCATGAGCTTCTTGCGCTTTGTATAGGCGTCATCATCCACCCTGCCGTAAATTTTCTGGTCTATTATTATTGCCTCTATCTGGCGCACAATGCCCGTGTACTCGCTGAAAATGCGCGACTTGCCCTCATCAAGCTCAACCACTGTTTCCTCTTCATAGCGCATTGTGTTCCACTGGGCTTCAAGCGTGGAAATTGTTTTCAGGTGGGAATTCAGGCATGCGGAAGTCGTAAGGCCAAGCCCGCAAGTCGGACAGTCCATAACAAGGCGGCTTCCTTGGTAGGAGGGTCTGCATGCCATGCATGGAAAACTGCTGTGAGGTTTTTATAGATGACTATTTGCATGTCCCTTTGTAGTTCCCCTTGCCTGCCTTTTGTGCAATGTTTTAATTCCTTGGCGGCAATATGAGTCTATGGTGAGGGTTTACAACACGCTAAGCAAAAAGGTTGAGGAGCTTAGGCCGCAGGAGGGCAGGGGGCTGAAAGTTTACGTGTGCGGGCTTACCACTTATGATTATGCGCACATGGGGCATGCGAGAACATACGTTGCGTTTGACATTATCAGAAGGCATTTGATGCGCGCAGGCTTTGAAATCAAATTCGTGCAGAACGTTACGGACATTGATGACAAGATTTTGAAAAGGGCGCTGGAAAGAAAAGAGGAGCCCCTTGCGCTTTCCGCGCGCTTTGATGCGCTCGCGCGCGAGGACTTGAAGGCGCTTAATGTTTTGCCTGCGGATGTTTGCCCCAAAGTGAGCGAAACATTGCGGCAGATTGTTGCAATGGTGCAAATTCTTGTACAGAGGCGATTTGCGTATGAAACAGAAGACGGGTTTTATTTTGAGGTTGCAAAATTCGCAGGTTATGGGAAGCTTTCCGGGCAGAAGCTTGGGGAAATAAAGTCTGGCGCACGGGTTGCGGTTGATGAAAAGAAAAAAGCGCCTGAGGATTTTGCGATTTGGAAATTCGCGGCAGGAGATGAATGTGGTTTTGAGGATGCGTGGAGCGTGGGGGAGGGGAAAAAACCCCTTCGCAGGGGAAGGCCGGGCTGGCATATTGAGTGCAGCGCAATGGCAAAGGAACATTTGGGGGAAACGGTTGATGTGCACGGCGGGGCAAGGGATCTGATATTCCCGCACCATGAGAATGAGATTGCGCAAAGCGAGGCTGCGAATGGGAAGCAGTTTGTAAAATGCTGGATGCACACGGGCTTTCTTACGGTTAACGGAGAAAAAATGGCAAAATCGCTTGGGAATTTTGTAACCATAAGGGACGCGCTCAAAAAATTTGATGCGAATTCCATAAGGATGTTTTTTGCGGCTGTGCACTACCGAAGCCCGGTGGACTATTCGGAAAAGAGCATTGTGGCTGCAAAAAACACGCTGGAGAAAATATTTGCGGTAATCGGAAAGGCAAAGGGCGCAATGGCTGCAAGCAGCGGCAGTGGTGCGGAAAAAAACACTTTGAGCAATGCGCACGGGATGGGAAACGTTGAGCCGGGAGAGGGCGCAAGCGGGATTGCGCTTGGTGCGCGCAAAGCCCTTGCGGAATTTGAGGCTGCGATGGATAATGATTTTGACACGCCCAACGCGTGCGCAGCAATGGTTGCGCTTAGCAAGGAAATGGGCGAGGCGATTGCAAATGGGAAAACGGCTGGGATGAAAAATGCGCTAAATGCAATGCTGGGGATGCTGGATGTTTTTGGCATTGATTATTCAAATGTTAAGGAACAGCACCAAATAGGCGCAGGGGTGGGCGGGTTTGTTTTGCCTGCTGTTGCAGATGTTGAGAAGATGCTTGCAAAAATAAAGGGCGGCGCAAAAGATGAGGACATAAACTGGCTTCTTAGGGTGCGCAATGCTGCGCGGGGGGAAAAGGATTATGCGCTCTCGGACAGGATACGCAGGGAGCTGGTGGATGCGGGCATTGAGGTTGAGGATGCAAAGGGTGCTGCGGGCTGGAAGAGAAAATGATGAGCGCGGGCGTTTGGGCAGGGCGTGCGGCTTATTTTCATGGTAGTTTCAGGAGAGCAAAAGAAGGGCTGATTTTGCGGCTTTGAGAAGGCGCAACAGCAAAAGCGCTGCAAATGAGAGGGCGGGCAGGATTGCAAGGGAGGAGGGAAGCAGTTGGTTTGCCGCTAAGAGGAGGATGAGAAGGAGCAAAAAGAGAAGCGCTGCTGAAAATTGCAGCGCGCAGAAAAAGTATTTGTTTGAAAAGCCCCTGCCAAGCGTGCGGGATATTGATGTGAGCGCGGAATTAAGGTTTATTGCAAACACCGTGGAGGAGAGCACAAAGCCCAAAAGCAGCATGGAGGAAAGAACGCTGTGCGCGTCGCTTGCTGCAAGGTTTTGCAAAAAGAACATTGAGCCGAACGAAACAAGCGAAAGCACCGCGAAAAACACGCTGTTGCCAAGCAGAAGGCGTAGATAGTCGTTTGTTGGGAGGGATTCTCGCACCTGCCCTATGGGAGGCAGGTGCGCTATTATAGAATTGTAGCGCATGTTTTGCTGCGCGCTGCGGTGCAGTTTTATGGAAGTGGAGCGCAGCGTGCGCGCATTTTCAAGCAAAAAGCGCGGCACAATTGAAACAAGCGCACCGTATATGCTGTTTTCCCTGTTTATGAGGGCGACTGATGCGATTGTGGATGCCACTATTGTTGTTGCCATTATGCCAAGGGTGTTGGGGGGGAGTATGCCAAGGGACACGCCTTTCGCGCCTATAAGCAGGGAAAGCTCGCTAAGTGGGACCAGTGCGACTGCGGCAAAGCAGGCGCTGCGGCCGCTAAAGCCCGAAAGATAAGCGGAAAATGCGGACGCAAGGAACTTGCCGCCTATCGCGATGGCAATGATTGCGCCTATGAGCACAATGTGTGAGAATGTTGCGCTTACATCAACAAGCATCCCTATTGAGAAAAAGAAAAAGGACGCGAAAAGGAGGTTGAACGGGCGTATTGCCTCCTCAATGCGGCGCGCCTGTGTGGAGGTTGCGATTGCGCTGCCTGCAAGGAAAGCGCCCACTGAAAAGCCCATTCCCAAGGCTTCGGAAAGGTAACTTATAGTGAGCGCTATGCTCACGGTCGCAAGCACCAGCGTTTCGTTTGCCTTGGAAATGTGAGAAAGCAAAAACTGCACAATGCGGGATAGTATTATGTAGGCGAATATGAATGTTAGCACTACCTTGAAAAACGAAACTGCGAGCGCATAGTTGTCGCCAAGTATCCCTGGGGTGGATATTATGCCCAGCGCAAACACTGCGACAAGGTCTTCAAGCACGAGCACGGTTACTATAAAGGGAACCTCAGGGCGGCGGATTTTGTCCTTTTGCTCAAGTATTTTTGCTATTATGGGGGTGCTGGAAAGGGAGAGAATGAGTGCAAGGTACATTGCGGCTATTGGGGCAAAGCCAAGCTGGGAAACAACAATGTAGCTTAGGGAATATGCAAGCCCTATTTTCACCGCGCCCCCAAGCAGCGTAAAAAGACCCATTTGCGACAGGCGCATGAGCGAAAATTCCAGCCCGATGCCAAAGAGTATCAATGTGGAGCCAAGAGCCGCAAAAATATTCACAAGCTCAAATTCGGTTATTATCACGTTGGAGAGGGAGAACGGGCCGATTTGAAAGCCCTTTAAGGGGCTTGCCGGGCCGACAAGTATGCCTGCAAGCAGTAAGCCAAGCACAATGGGCAGGCGCATTTTTTCCGTGAGCAGGGAGATTAGGAGGATTGCGGTTACGCTCACTGCGATAATGAAAATAGGCTCCATTGGAAAGGATTTGCGCATGCACTTTTTAATTATTGGCAGGTGCGGCAGGGGGCACAATCAGGCCAGCGACACAATCAGGCCAACATGCGTTTTATGTTGCCCAGAAGGGAGGATAGTTTTGTTGGGGAACCGTGCATTTGGGAGCGGGCGTAGGGGGAATCCTGGGCGCACTGCATGCATAGCGCGTTGCCGCGCTCGTCAATGAACCTTAATTGGGCAGTCCGCTTGCATATGGAGCATATCTTGGGCGCCATTTTGCCCGCAGAGGACTCGTGGCACTTTTTGCAGCAGTATTTCCCATCCGGAAGGCGGAACTTTTCCTCCCATTCCTTTATTTGTTTTTTGCAGAAGGCGCAATAGATTGCCTTTTCAAGCCTTTGGATCTCGCTGAAGCAGTAAGAGCAGTAAGAGGAGCCCTTATGGCTGCGGGACTCGTCCATCCGTATGCTCCGCCCGCAGCGGCTGCACGGGCGGGAAACGGATTCGGACTGCTTGCGGTTATAGCAGGGTATGCAGTTCATGTTGCGCGCATAGTAGCCGCTGTCATATTCGTCAATGGAGACCCCGCAGTTAAGGCAATATACCATTTGCGCACCGGTTTTTCAATTTGCAGGCGTTTGGAATCAGTCAAAATTTATTTTGGAAAGTTTTACGTAGGAGATGCTGCTGCCCTGCACAAATGCCAGCACGAGCTCCTTGCGCATGAAATGCGCAACGGATATGTCCCGTTCAAGGGATTCGCGCGTTGCCTTCCAGTTTTTTTCGCACACGCGCAGCAGGGTTTGGGCACGCTCGTCTTCACGGCCTATGCCGCGGGAGTATACGCGCATGTATTGAGAAGGGAGGAAATGTTCGCGGCAAATGCGCCCGCCTGCGCGCAGGTGCTCAAAGCAGGCAAAGCGCATTTTCAGGAATTTGTCGTTCTTGGAGAGGTGGTGCAAAAGCGCGGCAAGTCCCATGGATTTTTTATTGCGGAAAATTTTTTCTCCGGTTTTTTTGCACAAATAAAGCACCTCGCATGGGGAGAGGCGAAGAAGCGATGGGGAAACAAGAGCCCCAAAGCCCCGCTCGCGCAGGTAGGCTATTTTGCCTTGGTCGCTTTCAAATATACGGTTGTTTTTCAGTTCCATTTTACGCCTCTTTTCTGAGTTGCGGCTTATGGCGCGAGGAGATGAGGGAAATTATTTTGGAGATGTCGTTGTTGCCAAAATCGGAAAGGACAGCCTCGTATCCGTAGCCGCCGGGAGTGTCTATGTTAAGGGTGCCGATTGAAAGAAGGTGCTGGAAAAAGGTGCGGGAAACCGAAATATTGTCTATGTTGGACAGGGGGATTGTGCGGGTGGTTTTTTGGAGCATTCCGCTTGTGAAAACAAGCTCGCTTTGGGTTATTGTGCAGCGGATGGAATGGGAATGCAGGCGTATTAGCCAGGAGGCAAAAGGCAATGTGAGCACGAGGAGGGCGGCTGCGCCAAGCGATGCCACAGGCAAAAGCAGAGGGGAAGCGGCAACGAGGAGGGCTGCTGCGGCTGCTGCGCCAAGAAAGGAGTAAATAAGCAGGGGTTTTGCTGATTGGAAGAACTCCTGCGGGATTAATTGAATTGCGCCCTTGGGCGTGCCCTGCTCCATGGGCATCATTTGCAGGTGCAATATAAAAACCTCTTTGTGAAAAACAAAGCGTATGATAATAGGGATAGTTGGGGCGCCCAACAAGGGCAAAAGCACGTTTTTTTCAGCCGCAACAATGGTGGATGCGCAGATAGCGGATTATCCTTTCACCACAATTGACCCTAACAAGGGAACCGCATATGCGAGAAGCGAGTGCCCGCACGTGGTTCTTGGGCTGCAAAAATGCGACGCAAGGAACTCAAAATGCAGGCACAGGCGCTCATACAGGTGGTGGATGCGAGCGCAAGGACGGATATGTGGGGACGGCGGGTGGAAAATGCGGATGTGTGCGAAGAGGCAAGGATGTTGCGCCAAGAAATTGATTTTTGGATAATGGCGGTGCTGGAAAAAAACTGGGCAAAAATAAAAGGAAGGGATATTGGGCAGGTGGGAGTTGCGCTATCTGGGATAAATGCCAGCCTTGCGCAGTGTGAGGCGGCTGCAAAGCAATGCGGCCTGCAGGCGGCAAAAATAGAGTGGAGTGAGCAGCAGAGGCTGGAGTTTTGC
>JAGVWK010000038.1 GCA_018304295.1 Microcaldota archaeon
GGCTTTCCCATGGGATAAGCAACAAAGAAAGAGAACAAAAACCTATACCCGAAAGAAGCAGACTGCTAACGCCTGTTTTGAATTATGGGATGCAGCCCCCATTTCCGGCTTGAAGAGCGTTTCTATTTCTTCAGGGCTTTTCGCTTTTGAGATTTTTTCGCGCACGCGGTTTGCGCCTTTAAAGCCGCTTGCAAACTCCAGAGCGTGCGCCTTTAGGTATTCGCTTTGCAGCCAGTCGCATTTTCGCGCAAGGGAGAGGTATTCAAGGAAAGCGCAAAGCCTTTCCCCCTGCGTAACAACAGATGCGCTTTTCCCGCTGAAAAAATACGGGTTGCCAAGCGCGCCTCGCGCTACCATCACATAGTCGCAGCCGGTCTCCTGCATCATGCGGGAAGCGTCTTGGGGGGTGCGCACCCCGCCGTTTCCAATAAGGGGGATGGAGATGGAGCCTTTTATTTGCGCAAGCGCATTCCAATCAAACTTTTCGCTGAAGCCCTCTTCTTTTGTGCGGCAGTGCACGCAAATCATGGACGCGCCGGCATCCTCTATTATGCGCGCAACCTCCATGTAGTTTTTCTCTTTGAAGCCAAGGCGGATTTTCGCGGTTATCGGAAGGGAGCATTTGCGCACGCATTCACGCACTATTTCGCCTGCCTTTTGTGGGGTTGCAAGTATTGCGCTGCCAGCGCCTATTTTTGTCACCTTTGAGGCAGGGCAGCCGAAATTAAGGTCTATGAATTTTGCGTCGCACTCCTTTTTTTGCACGTATTCCTCGCAAATGCGCGCCGCGGAAGCTATCTCCTGCGCGCTTGAGCCGAAAAGCTGCAAGCCAAGGGGGTAATTTTCCCCGCACTGGCGTATCATTTCAAAGGTGCGCGGGTTCTTGCGCACCAAGGCGGATGCGCTCACAAGCTCGGTGTATGCTGCCCCTGCGCCGTGTTTTGCGCAAAGCATGCGAAAGGGCGCGTCCGTGTAGCCTGCCATTGGAGCAAGCACGATTTTTGAGAGGAAAGATGGCGTTTGCATTGATAGAACCCCCTAGTAAAGACCAAAGAACTGCAATATTAGATGTTGTTTTTAATGCTGGAAAAATTGCCGGTTTGGACTGGCTCAATTTGTTTTTTCTGCAGTTACATTTACATAAGCAAATGCGGGATTGCCTGTGAAAAAAGCCCTTTTTCTTCCTTCTTCTTTACAAAATGTAATGTGTGCGTTTTCTTTGAACTGCCCTACGATTTCATGCCCCCGTATTTCAGCATGTAAATCTATTTTTAACAGCGGATCTTGTGGCGGATTTCTATAATATTGAACTGTTTTGGAGATGATTGCCCTAGCCGGTTTTTGGTCCCCATAACCGGACATCTGCTGGGCATTGTGTAAGCCGGTGGTATTTATTTTTTCAGGCTTTGAAAAAATATCTGCATAACATAAAATCCTGCTCGCCTTAAGACGCGGGACCTGTGGGTATTGCATCCAATCAATCCCTGAGGCGTATTTTATTCTCTTTTGCCAGTTTATCCAAGATTGATACGATTATGTCCAGCTCAAGATTAAGATCGTCTTGAATTTGGGATAAATCTGCACTATTTTTTTCTGCTAAATAAGACTCTACGCTTTCGACTTCGTCAGAAGTTGGTTCGCGCAATGGCGGATGGGCGTTTTTGAAGTCTTGGAGAGGCTCTTTTGATTTAATTCTTTGCTCTAAACAGTTTACTCTTTCTTCTAGGTTTCTTATCTGTTCTTGATAAATCTGTTCTTGATAAATTTGGTGGGGCTTGTAGATATTTGGAATTTCAGGCAGAAAATCTCCAGAAGATACTTCGGTTGTTTGCAAAGAAGCCTTAAGTGTGGCTGAAGGCTTGCAAAAAATCGGGTTGAGTTCGATTATATGCCCATTCTTCATTTTTGTTCACCAGATGGCTTGAAATCATACTTCATGAAATTTTGCAAAAAGTTTTGTATATTCGAATTAAATAGCTGCACTAGATAGTAAACTTTGGGATACGGCGCTGTTGCTACGTCAATTTGGCCTACCCTAGAAAAACTCCAATGAGCCATCTGTATTTTATTATCGCTGCCTTGTTTGTAATCTTCAATAACGCTAAGGGTTAGCATGTATGGTTTGTTCTTGAATAGGTTATCCAAATAATTTTCAAGCTTTTTTTGTATCTTTAGCCTTTCTTCTTCATTGTTGGACATGTTTGCCATATGTATGTTTGACATGTTCGCTCTTTATAATTGTTCATATCAGACATGCGTTGCCGTCTAGAAACTGGAAACTGAAATGGGGGGACCGAGATTTGGACTCGGACAACCAGGTCCCAAACCTGGCAGCATACCAGGTTAGCTCATCCCCCCGGCAAATTTTATTGTCGCGTCTGGTTAATAAAACGTAGCGCATGCGCCTGTTTAAGGCGTTGCGTTTTATCCCCAAGCGCATGCGCCGCCAATAAGTGCGGCAAGCGCCCGAGCGCTTGCCTGCGCCACGAGGCGCAGGCTGGAGCCGCACTGCCGCGCGTGGCGCTGCGCAATTGCGCAACGCCCTAGCCTGTCGCCCATATGCTTATTGCTCGTCTTTGTGGTAAAAATCAAGAAGGATTATTTCGTCTTTTTCCCTGATGTAAGCATACGAGAGGCGAAAGGGCGGCACATAAACTTCGCGCGTGCCTTTGCGCACAAAACGCATGGGCTTGCCGGCCCGCGGGTTTTCAATAAGCTTGGTTATCTGTTTTTTTATTTTGCCTTTAACGAGGCTGTCTTTTATTTTGCAGATTGCATCTTCAAACTTTGGAGAGTAGGAAACAATCACCATTTCTCCAACTCGGAAAGGAATTTTTCCTTGCTTTTGGACTTGAATTTGCCCTGCCCATACAAATCCCATGCGTGCTCTGTCCTTTTTGCAAATTCCAGATCTTCGGATATGTTATGCGCAAACTTGTCCGCCTTTTTGATAACAAGGAGGTCGTCGCTGCGCATCACAACGAGCCGGTCGCCGCTGTTTATTCCCTTGCGCAGAGAGCGAGGTATCACTATCTGCCCCTTGGAGCTTACTACTGTAATGTCTATATTTGCCATGTGTAAGATTAGGCTTACATCTTATATAAGCTTTTCCTGCGCAAAATTGGAACTCAGTCCTGCAAAATCATGTCTGCATTTTGCGCACGAGCACCATGCTGTCCTCTTTTTGCTGCTTTTTTGGGAAAAAGCCGAAGCGGCAGTAAAGCGAAAGCGCAGGGTTGAGCGGCTTTACGCAAAGCTGCACCTCAAGTGCGCCCTGCTGCATGCAAAAGGAGAGGCAGTGCGCAAGGAGCGCGCTTCCGACCCCTTGGAGGCGGAACTCGTTTTTCACCCCAAGCCCCTGTAGTATGAAGCGCCCCTGCGAGGGATCTTTTGGAAGGCGCACGTGCGAGAAGCCCATAAGGGTTTCCCTGCCTGCCTGCACACCTGCATCCCGCGCTTGCAGTCCATGCGCCCTCACATCCTGCGCCTTTGGCTCTTGCGCCTTCACATGCTGCGCTTTTTCTTGTGCCTTTGCATCCTGCGCGCTTCCGTCCTGCACTGCAATGAAATACACGTCGCGCTCGGACTGCACCAGCTGCACCGATGGGAAAATGCAGGCGATAAGCTCCTCAAGGGCTGCAAAATCCTCCTTTGAGGCTTTTTTTATTTGCATAAAATCAGAGGGAGATGAATTGCACTTCCATCTTGTCCCCAAGCGTTATTTCCGCTGCGCGCCCTTTTATTGCCGCCCCGAGCTTTACAACAAGGGTCCCGCCAACAACCTCTTGGCCTTCATGCTCGTGTATGTGCGCGCATATGCACATAAGGGGCTTTTTTTCATCTATTGCGGCGCGAAGCGCAGTGCTTCCGGCATGCACCCCGCCCGCAACTGTGTCAAAAACCCCATAAGGAGGGGGGTGGGAGAGCAGTATTGAAAAACGGTCCATGCCGCTGCCCGCGAGCGTTGCGGCTATTTCCTCCTCGCTATTTTCGCTTGGGGTGTGAAAAGGGGTTGGGTTGCTTCCGCCCAGCCCGACAATGTTCCATTCCTTTTTTTCCCCAAAAGCAACGCGGCGCCCATGCACGCTGCAGCCGCGCTGTGCAAGAAGAGTGCGTGCCTGCGGGGGGTCCATGTTGCCATGCACTGCGAGCGCGTTTGGAAAAAGCCCAAGAACGTCCGACAAGTAGGAAATGGGGCCGTTGTTTGTTATATCGCCTGCAATAAGAACCGAGCCGTACTCCTGCCTGCCTGAAAGAACGCGCAGCCTGTCAAGTGCGTCCTCGTCCGCGTGCAAATCCGCAATCGCAAGTATTTTCATAGGAACACCACGGCATTGGGCAGCATCTTTTTCTTTGTAACGGACTTGCGTGCGCGCGGGCGTTTTTTGCGGCAGCTTTTTCCGCGCGCGGGAGTTTTCTTTGCAACGGACTTTCACGCACGCGCCCTGCAAAACGCATCGGGCTTTTGCGCGGGCTTTTGTGCAGGGTTTTGCGCAAAAGCAAAGTCTTTTGGCGTGCGCTTTGGAGGCGCGCAAGCGGAGTTTGGCGCGCACTGTTGCAGTTATTTTTTGCGTGGTGCCGAAAGTATCGCGTCCACGCGCTTTTGGAACCTCGCCTTGAGAGCCGGGGCAATGAAGTTCTTTGAGATGCCGTCAGCCCTTGCAGCTATTGCAAGGTTTGTGGAAAGTGCGCGCGCAATTTTGCCCCGCAGTTTTTTTGGGGAGGTTGAGATGAGGGGGTGCTGGAATATCAGGCCGTGCTTGGGGGGGGGCGAGCCGCTTTTAAGGTGCTTGAAAAGCGCCTTCTCAGCGCCCATCACCTGTATTGTGCTTGCGGGCATTTGCGCAATCCTCTCTATGCTGCCTGCGGCAGCCACAAGCTTTGCAGCCAATGCATGGCCTGCGATGTGGGAAAGGTTAGGCGCTATTTCCTGCGCAAGTTTTGTTTGGTATGCCTCTGTTTTCTCAAGCAAATCCATCATGGAGAGTATTTCGGATGCAAGAAGGCGCATTGAGGCAAGGTCTTCCCCGGTTACGTTTGCGCCCATGGAAGTCTTTGCGCGCTGCAATACCACGCCCGCGCGCTCAGGGCCGAGTATTGCGCGCAATTTTTCCTCGTCAGGTGCAGCACGCTCAAGCATGAGCGCCACCTGCGCGTATTTCTTGTGCTCTGGATGGCGGAACTCCGGGAAATATACGCCGTACCATTCGCTGAGGCGCTCACACATTAAATTTGTGCACTTGTTAAGCTCGTCTATTGAGCCGACGGTCTGCACAAGCAGATTGTCGCGCTTTCTTATTGCGCCTGCGACCTGCGTGCGTGCGCGGGCAAGCATCTTTTTGCGGTCAAACATAAAATCACGGCATAACTACGAAGGCAAGGTTAATATTGATACTGATGAAAACCCCAAGGCGCATCAGGCTTTTTCAAGAAGCCCGAAATACCGCTCGCGCGAAATTTCCGCCTCCTTGAGAATCACCGATAGCAGGCCGATGCCCACGTTTTTTGTCCTTGCAGGGACTATTGTTACTTTTTTTAGTCAGCGGGTTCTCAAGGATTATGTGCGAGCCTTTCTGGCGGACTGGAAAATAGCCTGCAAATGAGAGAATTTTAATGAGGCGCTGGTGCGCAATCGGTGCAAGTTTCATCAGACCGCCGAGGGCAGGGACACTTTCTTTACGCTTACGAACTTCATTGGGTGTTGTATTTGGCTTCCAACATGCTCAAGGTAAATTCCTATTGCCTCGCGAATGTTTGCCATTGCCTCTTCTTGCGTGTCCCCTTCGGTATGGCAGCCGGGCAGCGCCGGCACGCGCGCCACGTAGGATTTGTTCTCGTCCTGCTCTATTATAACGTCAAATTCAAGCGATTTTCTGCGCATAAAATCACGGGATAAGTACGAAGGCAAGGTTAATATTATTGACTTCCCAAATTGGCAGTTATGGAAGAGGGGGAAAAACGGGCTGAAGGCGGGCAAACGCTTGGCTCTATTGCAAAGGAGGAACAGGCTGGCAAGCAGCAGCCGCTGCACGAGCAGCTTATGGAAATCGCGCTCAAGCGTTCCTTTCTCATCCCGTCCTGCGAAATATACGGGGCATCTTCGGGATTTTACGATTATGGGCCAATCGGCTGCCGCATAAAGAAAAAAATAGAGGGAGAGTGGAGGGCGCAGTTCATTGTGAAAAACGGCTTTCTGGAAATTGAAACATGCACCGTGCTGCCGCAAATTGTGCTGCAGGCGTCAGGCCATGCGCAGAATTTCTCGGACCCGCTTGTGGAATGCAAAAAGTGCGCGGGAAAATTCCGCGCGGACCATCTGCTTGTGCAGGAGGGGGAAAAAGTGGAAGGGCTTTCCCTTGAAGGGATAGGCAAGCTTCTGAAAAGCGCGGGCGTGAAATGCCCAAACTGCAATGAAGCCAGCCTTGGCGAGGCAGGCACTTTCAATTTGATGTTTGCAACAAGCATAGGGGCAGCCAAAGAGAACGTCGCGTATTTGCGCCCTGAAACCGCGCAGGGCATATTCCTTGATTTCGGCAGGATATTCCGCAACTTCGGCAGCAAGCTGCCAATTGCAATAGGGCAGGTGGGAAGGTCTTATCGCAACGAGATTTCCCCCCGGCAGGCGCTTGTGCGCATGCGCGAGTTCACGCAAATGGAAATAGAGTATTTTTTCAGCCCGCAGAATGCGAAAATGGAAAACTTTGCGCAAATTGAGGGCGTGAAAATGAGGATAGGGGAAGATTGGGAAAGCGCGCGGGAGATGGGCGCTGCCGAGGCTGTTGCGCAAAAGCTTGTGCCAAATGAGATAATGGCGTTCTTCATGGCACAGCAGCAGCTCTTTTACGAGCGCGTGGGCGTGAGCAGGGAGAAATTTTATTTCAGGGTGCTTGGGGAAAAGGAGCGCCCACACTATTCACTTGGAAACATTGACATGGAAGTGCAAACCTCCTTTGGATGGGTGGAAACAATCGGGAACGCCTACCGCACGGACTTTGACCTCTCCTCGCACGCAAAATTCTCAAAGCAGGACCTGTCGGTTTTTGTGGAGGAGGAGAAAAAAAAGGTAGTGCCGCACGTTGTTGAGCCTTCCATGGGAGTGGACAGGCTTTTCTGGTGCATACTTGAGCATGCATACCGTGGGAAAAGCAAGGAGAAGGACTGGGAATGGTTTGATTTGCCACCCTGCATTGCGCCATACCACGCAAGCGTATTCCCGCTCATGAAAAAAGACGGCATGGCAGAAAAGGCGCAGGAAGTGTGCAGGCTGCTTCGCGAAGAGGGGCTTGAGGTGAACTATTCCGAAAGCGGAAGCATCGGGAAAAGGTATGCACGGGCGGACGAGGTGGGCGTGTGCTATTGCATCACTATTGATTATGATACGCTCAAGGACGGCACAGTTACAGTGCGCTTTAGGAATGATGGAGGGCAGGCGCGTTTCAAGATAGAGGAGCTTGCGCAAAAAATAAGGGACTTTGCAAAAGAGGGGAAAACAAGCCTGAATCAGCTGTTTTGCAGTACGGTTGCCATACGTAAGCTATTTAAATAATATCTCGGAAGAAAGTGCGTGGGAAGTGAAGCGGCGCGGGCATTAGCTTATTTTCTGTTTTGCTTATTTTCATTGTTCTCTTTTTCTTCTGCCGCCGCCCCAAACCCGCAATGGGACATTGATGTAACTCTCTATGCGTTCCTTGTGATGGCGGTTGTTGTGAGCGCCGCGTTCATAGGACTTGCATACATGCTCTCGCAGCTGCTTGATGTGCCCGCGCTTTCTGCATGGGTGAAAATAGAGGTGCAGGAGCTTGTGATAAGCGCAATTATAGTGGTGTTCCTTGTTGCAATGGTCGCAACGATAAACACCGCAGTGCAATTTACAACCGGGGAGGCGAGTGCGTATGATGCTGCAAAAAATTACCTTAACGACTCAGGC
>JAGVWK010000027.1 GCA_018304295.1 Microcaldota archaeon
ACAATTTGCACCTGCCCAATCATAATCTGCTTTCCCATGCCTGCTTTGAAACCGCCCATGCCCCTCGCAAGCTTTGCGCCATTTGACGCTGCCGCAATTACCGAGGGCTCCTCAATTGCCATTGGAACAAGGTATTCTTTTCCATTCACAAGAAAATTTGTTGCAATTCCCAAAGGAAGGGGCATGAACCCGATTACGTTCTCCACCATCCTGTTCGCGGTTTCAATGGAAAGCCCGCCCTCTTTTGAGAGAACCGCCTGCTCCTCTTTGCTTAGCCTTGCAATTTCCGCTATTTTTTCCAGCCTCTCCTTTGGTGCCAATTTGTAAAACCCGCTAATGTCGCTCGTGATAAAATCACCGAGAGAACTTTGAACTATTACATAATAAAAATGTTACCCGCCAAGTTCGCTTATGGACGAAAACCCTTTTGCTCGCTCCAGACGCAGCAACCTTCGGTTGCTTGTCTCGCGGACGTTCGCGTCCGCTCAATGGACACGCTCGCAAAAGCGTTTACGGAAAACGCCCTGCTCCCTTCAATGCTCCCAAATAGTTGCACGCATAAAATCCCAATACAATGCAAAAAATGTTGCAGGAATGGCGCGCTTTGGCATAAGCGCAAAAAACACCTACGGTCTTTCCATCCCAACTTTGCGCAAAATGGCAAAGGAAATAGGGAGGAACCATTCCCTTGCGCTTCTTTTGTGGGAAACAGAAATGCACGAGGCACGCCTCCTCGCAGGCTTTATAGGCGACCCAACTGAACTCACCCCTTCCCAAATGGACAAATGGGTTGCAGGCTTTGACTCTTGGGACGTGTGCGATCAGGTGTGCGGGAATTTGTTTGACTGCCATCCGCTCGCGCACAAAAAGGCAAAAGAATGGGCAAATTCCAAGGAAGAATTCATTCGCCGCGCGGGTTTTGCGCTCATGGCAGCGCTTTCCGTGCACGACAAGAAAGCAACCAACGCTCAGTTCCTCTCCTTCCTCCCCATAATAAAAAAATACTCGCATGACGAGCGCAATTTCGTAAAAAAGGCAGTGAACTGGGCGCTGCGCCAAATAGGAAAGCGCAATATCGCGCTCAACAAAGCCGCAATAAAAGCCGCAAAAGAAATTCTTGCGCAGGATACGAAAAGCGCGCGCTTTATTGCAAACGACGCGCTGCGCGAGCTTCAAAGCGCAGCCGTGCAAAAAAGGCTAAGGGAAAGAAAATAATGCAGTGGAGCCACTGGAAAGCTGCTTTCGGCAGCTTTATATTGCGTTTTTCCAAGTTCAATTAGGTAATGCTTTTATGAAGCCGGAGGAACTCACGTTTCTTATAACGCAAGGCGAAGGGCTTACTGTGGAATTCAAGGAACGCTTCACCCTCAAAATTGACGAGGACATCATTGCATTCGCAAATACCCGTGGCGGCTTCATACTGCTTGGCGTAAACGACGCGCGCGAAATAACCGGGGAAACACTTACCAATGAGCTTAAAGGGCGGATAATCTCGCTTGCCCGCAACTGCAAGCCCCAGCTGGAGGCATTTGTTTCGCAGCTGGAAAACGTCGTTGTGGTGGAAGTCCCAGAAGGCACTGAGAAACCTCATTCCTGTGCCAGTGGTTATTTTCGCAGGCTGGATGGCGCTACCCAAAAATTGAGCAAACTCAATTCAAGTGCAAGCGGGATTGCGCAGTCTCTTGGCATCTCCGCGCGCGCTGTTGAAAAACATCTCTCCAATCTCAAGAAAAAAGGCATGCTTAAAAGGGTTGGGTCGGATAAGGGAGGACATTGGGAGGTGGCAAAAAAATGAGGCTCCCTCTATTTTTCCAGCAACGCATAGCCCGCCATCTTATACGCAAGCTTTGCGCAGAAGAATTCGCTTCGTGCCTGCCCTGCAATGGGCATGAGCTCCACAACGTCAAATCCCACTATTTTTCCCTTTATGAGCGAAAAGAGCTCCATTGCCTGCTCCCATGAAATCCCATTTGGCTCAGGCGTCCCAACCCCCGGCACAAAAGCGGGGTCAAATCCGTCAACGTCCACCGTAATATACACATTCCCCTTTAGCATCCCTGCAACTTTCTTAGCGTCAAATTCCGGCCCGAATATGCTTCCCCCCAATTTCTTCTCATTAATGTAATCCGCTTCCTCCTCCGACATTGAGCGCACCCCAACCTGCACGCACTCTGAAGTTATCCCACGTATCCTCCTCATCACGCACGCATGGTTGTATTTTGTGCCCTCATACTCCTCGCGCATGTCTGCGTGCGCGTCAATTTGCAGCACTGAAAGCTGCCCGTATTCCTCCTTGCACGCCTTTATCGCGCCGCTTGAAACGGAATGCTCTCCCCCAAGCACAATGGGCAGTTTCCCTGCCTTTAAAACCTCTGCAACGCTCTCCTCAACGATTTTCACTGTTTTCTCCGGCGACCCTTTGTCAGTGTGCAGCTCGTCATAGGTGTAAAACCCCACTTTCTGTGAAATGTCGCACCCAAACTCAATGTCATAAAGCTCCATGTTCCTGCTCGCATCAATTATGGCGGATGGCCCGTGCCTCATCCCGGTCTTGTAGCTTGCAGTGCTGTCATAGGGAACTTGCAGCACCCCTGCCTTTGCCCTTGCAAAATCGTTTTCAACGCCCCCAAAGGTAAAGGGCAAATTCTCGTGCAATAGCTTCATGTGAATATTTCTTTGCAAAACTTTAAGAGCGCTCACTTCGCATTTGCACTATGTCTTACCCACTTGTAAAGCTTCCAAGGCTTGAGCTCCTTGAGCTTGCGCTAATTTCCTTCCCGCTCATGCTTGCCTCGCATTTTCTGGGCGCCCCGCCGCTTCTCTCATTTGCCCTTGCCATAATCTCCATAATTGCGCTTGCATCCAAGATGGGGCAGGCTACGGAAGATTTGGCACACCACTTTGGCTCAAATATGGGCGGCTTCCTTAATGCGACTTTTGGCAATGCAGCGGAGTTCATAATAGCGATAATCGCAATACGAGCAGGGCTTCTTGAATTGGTAAAAGCCTCTCTCACAGGCTCCATAATAGGCAACATGCTCTTTGTGATAGGCGCCTCTTTCCTTATGGGAGGCTTCAAGTTCCGCGAGCAGCGCTTCAACATACGCGCAGCAGGCCTCAACTCCACAATGCTCCTAATCGGCGTCTCTTCCATGATGGTGCCTTCCGCATTTTTCTTTTTTGCAGGCAACATCCCCGGGCACAACATTCCATTTGAGGCGGAGGAACTTTCCCTTTTTGTTTCCATCCTTCTTGTCGCCCTCTACCTTCTTTCCCTTCTCTTTTCCTTCCACACGCACTCCTATCTTTTCCGCACAAGCACAAAAGGCGAGGCAAAAATGTCCCGCAACTTTGCGCTTTTCCTCCTGTTGCTCGTTACAGCCTGCCTCGCAGTAACCTCCGAAATATTCACCCAGCACGTTGAGGCGGCAACTGCCTCGCTTGGCTTCTCAGAGCTTTTCATGGGCGCAATCGTGATTGCGCTTGTTGGCAATGCGGCAGAGCACCTAAGCGCGGTAAAAGCCGCGCAGCAGAACAACATAGACCTTGCGCTCTCAATAACAGTTGGCTCCTCAATACAAATAGCGATTTTCATAGCGCCCCTGCTTGTGCTTGCCTCCTACCTTATGGGAACCCCAATGGACCTTGTTTTCAGCCTCTTTGAGCTTCTGGCGGTATTCTGCGCAGTGCTCATAGTGAACGAAATATCCTCGGATGGCATATGCAACTGGTTTGAAGGCGCGCAACTGCTTGTAATGTATCTCATACTCGCAGGGCTGTTCTTCTTTATCTAACAATCAAGCCTCGCTCAGTAAAGCCGCCCGCCAATCGGAACGTCCTTTTGCGGCGCAATGAGCACGCACTCCCCGCTTCCATCAGGAACCCCAAGCGTGAGCACTTCGGACGCAAACGACCCAATCTGCCTTGGCGGGAAATTCACAACACACAGGACAAGCTTCCCCACAAGCTCCTCCCTTGAATAGTTCTTCACAATCTGCACGCTTGATTTCTTTATCCCTATTTGCGGTCCCAAATCAACGCTTATTTTGTACGCGGGCTTTTTTGCCTGCGGGAATTCCTCTGCCTGCACTATCCTGCCCACGCGCACGTCCAGCTTCAAAAAATCCTCAATAGTTGCCATAAGAAAACCGCCATACAGGGCCAAAGCCGGGATTCGAACCCGGACTAAGGGCTCCACAGGCCCCCGTGCTACCATTACACCACCATGGCCACTAAGAAGTAAATTGTGATTGAAAGGGAATAAAAAGTATTTGTAATGCGCTGCGCTTGTAACGGACTGCGCTGCATATCGGTTTACTTAATAAGTATACCCAGATACAAACTTTATAAACCTAATATGAAGCATATTAATGCGTGTGGCTGAGCTTCCTGCACGAAGGTTTGGCCTTTGTCTCTGGAAGTTCCAATGGGTGGGTGAAAATCCCACTGCTCACGCACTCTTGTTTTTGGGCATTGTTAAAAATTTACCCGCTGCACTTTTTGCATGGCTGCGATTGAAATAGACCAGAGCGGCAAATGGGAAGCCCACACCCACACGGTGATCGGGGTCGGGATAGGGAACAGCAGTTACAGCGCCCTTATAACAAACAAAAGCAAAAACGCAGTGCAAGGAATACTGGGCAAGTTCTATCAGGAGAAAAACCGTTCAAAAAAGCAGCTGATAATCAGGATGTTCACCTATTCGGTTTTTCTTTCCATCCGCGATTTAACGCGCGAAAACGATTCAATTTTAATAGATCAGGAATACCAAGGAAACGAATGCGCAATAAGGGATTTGCTGCTCTATCTTTTCAGGCGTTTTACCCCTCATTGTTTGAGCCCAAACTCAATTCAGTTCGGGCTTGTTGGAAAGCATTGCCCTGCGCACATCGCAGCGCATGAAACATTCACTTACGGGCGCGACCCGGATAAAATTCTCAAATTTGAGGATTATGCAGAGCTTTTGGACAGAACCGAAGAAATCCGCAAAAAAGCCTTTCTAAAACGCAAACAGCGCAACGAATCAAAATAGAAAACCTGATTCTATTCTTCCTTTTTCCCAAGCCTCACAAGCAGCGTGGTCCTGTACAGCCTCCTTCCATTGCGCTCCCCTGCGAGCTTTTCAGTCCTGTAATAAGAGAGCCCGAATTCGTTAAGGGCATCAATCGCGGCAACCCTGTTGCCAAAATAAATGTCAATGCCCTCCTTAAGCTCCTCAATTTTCGCAATAAAGGATTTTTTCTCAAGCTCGTTTGCAATCTTCATTGCAAATTTCTGCACCTTCCTCTCCTCCCCGCGCAGCTGTATGTTGCCCTCAAAATACCCGCCAGTCCTTCGCGTGCAGTCCGAGCATATGCCCTTTTGCACGCGCAGCTCAACCTTTCTTTCCACCTTGGTTTCCCCGCTGCCTGCTTTCACCCAAAAAACCGCCAACCCTCCCACAGGGTCAAATTTCACTTCAATGAACTTCCCCTTGCAATTCCTCTTAATAAGCAAATCAAAGTCAAACTGCCCCTCCTTCACCCATCCCCTTGGCCCAAGCAAGCGCTCGCACCTGCTGCATTTTGCAACCTCAACCATGGAGGGGCACTTTATCTCAACAGGATAGCAAGAAGCGCAGAATTCACCAACGAATTCCGCATCATGGCTGCTTTTGCCGCAGCGGGGGCATATCCTTTTCATACGTGCTTATGCATGCGCGCCATATTTATATTTATGGTGTGCAAATCGTATCCAATGGCAAACCAGCAGGAAGAAGAGCGTGGCTCTGCGAACTCTGAGCTGCGCTTCATCACACTTGACCTTATGAAAATAGCTCAGCGGCGCAAAATGGCTTTTGAAAAAGTCGCGCAGGAGTTTGTTTCAAACGTCTACTCCCTTGAGCAAATGCTATCGGCAAGCTGCAGCGCGCAGCAGGCAAGCCGCCCGCGCGTTTCCTCAAAGGAAAAGCTCTGAAGGTGCAACATGGAAGGCGAAAAAAAGGCGCTTGCGCTCACTTCCTATTTCGTAAGCATCCCTCCAGCCCGCCAGTCCGTGGCGCTCATCGTTTTCTTCGGGCTTTTTTTTGGAATGCTCCTTTCTCTTGCGCAGTCCAAAACAGACTTCTATTCCATGGTGAATTCCGTGGGCGCGGGGCTTTTTGCGCTCTCAGTGCCCGCGCTCATATGCGCAGCACTTTTTTTCCTCCTAAGAAAGCGCATATATTTTCGCCGCATCGCATTCCTTTCCCTTGTTTCCCTTGTGCTCTATGGAGTTTTTTACCTTTTGTCCGCGGCAGTGCAGCCAACTTCGCAGCAGCTTTCCTCAAGCATATTGGTAGTGGGATACGGCATTGTTTTCATTCTCTGGTTCCTTACCTCCAAGTTTGCATTCGGCCTGCCGCGCACCGCATTTGTGTTTTCCATATTGCAGCTTCTTTTCAACGCGCTTTTTGCTCTTTCCGTAACCCAGATATCCCTGGCGGCAGACCCGCTCTCCTCCCTGCTGAAATTCTATTTTGCCTCCTTTGTGTTCCTTGCGGCGCTCTACATGCTTTTCTTCCTGCTCAACGCCCCAATGAAGCGGAATTTGGGGCTTTCCAGCATGGACGCTCTCTCAATGTTTTTTGCCCAGTGGTTTTACGGAAGCCGCCAGCTTGAGGGCGCATTTGAGGAAATCGGGGAGCAAATAAGCACATTTGTGCACGTTGCGGGCTGGAAAACCTCCGCAGGCACGTGCCTTTTTGTTTTTCCCTACGTGCATTTTGGGCCCTTTGGCAACCTTGGTGGCAGCCAGCTCCCAAGCCGCATAAGCGCTGCGCTTGCGCACGAAGGCGAGGCGTTTGTTTTCCACCCAACGGTAACCCATGATTTCAATCCTGTTTCGGCGCAGGAGGCGCAAAAGGCGGTGGACGCAAGCAAGGCTGCCGCCTCCATGCTTAAATATTCAGGCGCAAAGGGCTTTGTTTCTTCTGCAAAATACGGCAGCGTATCCGCACACTGCATCGGCGCAAACAACTGTTCCCTTGTTTCCTACAGCCGCGCCCCGCTCACCACCGAAGACGTGGATTTCTCAATAGGGCTTGCGCTTATGCAGTGCATAAGCAAATACTGCAAAAATGCAACCGTAATAGACCAGCACAATGCCGAAACCGGGGACGTAAGCACTGTTGGAAGCGGCAATCCCATTTCCTTTGAAATGCTTGCGGCAACAGAGAGGCTCTTTGAAAAAATGCATCCGCGCTCCGGGCTGCAAATAGGCTGGTCCTCATCGTTTTTCCCCTCCCCATCCATTGGCTCAAATGGGATAAAAGCCGCAAGCATAAAACACTCAAAAGGCATATCCTCCCTGCTGCTTTTTGACGCAAACGGGGCAGTGCCTGCATTCCGCGGGCAGCTAATAGGCGAGCTTGAGGCTGCTGCAAAAGATGCAGGCTACAAGGGCGTTTGCGT
>JAGVWK010000022.1 GCA_018304295.1 Microcaldota archaeon
CGGGACCGCAAGTGGGTTATCTTTGCCTGCAATGTCCGCAAGCATCCCAACAGGCACAAACCCGTGTATGAAAGCCCCGACCCCTATCCCAAGCAGCATGTAAGGCGCAACCTTGCGCACCATCCTAACAGTCTGCATTTTTGCGTGCAAAAGCCTCTCCTTCCAGCGCATTTTTTTCCCCTTTGCTTTTTTTGCGCGTGCATGCACGAATTCCTCAACTTCCCCCTCCAGCCCCAGCCTGCCTATTATTATGCCGGCAACTATCGCAATAATAAGCCCGGCTCCAATGTAAAGCGCCGTAACCTCCCATCCGAACATTCCAAGGAGAAGTGCAATTGCAACCTCGTTTATCATAGGGGACGCAATAAGGAACGAAAAAGTTACCCCAAGAGGTATGCCTGCCTCCACAAAACCCATGAAAATGGGCACTGCGGAGCACGAGCAAAAGGGCGTAGGGATGCCCAAAAGCGCTGCCAAAATATTCCCAACGCCCTCTTTTTTCCCGCCCAGCATTTCCCGTATCCTTTTCCTTGTAATAAACGCCCTTGCAACTGACACAAGGAAAATCATAACTGCAAGCAAAAGCAGCACCTTTATGCTGTCATAAATGAAAAAGTCCAATGCCTGTGCAAGCGCATCCGCCGGGCGCATGCCAAGAACGCCGTATACGAACCAACCTGAAAATTCCTCAAGAAGCCCCATGCTTATCATAACATTATGCAAAAGAAAGCCCTTTAAGCATATATATTCAATTTGTGTGAGCGCCAAGTGCGCATATATGGAGGTATTAAGATGGCTTCAAAGAAAGAGCTTCTAAGGGAAACTGTAGAGCACATAGACATAACTTCCTTTGATTCAACAAAAATAATAGAATCCATGGGAAAGATGTCCTTCACGTCGCGCGACCTTGCCCGCGCAGCTAAAATTTACAATATGATGCTGGAAGAAAAGGACTGCGCAATAATGCTCACGCTCGCAGGCAGCACTTCAGCGGGAGGATGCATGCAAATTTACCACGACTTGGTAAAGAACAACATGGTGGATGCAATAGTCGCAACAGGCGCATCCATTGTGGACATGGACTTTTTTGAGGCGCTGGGCTTCAAGCATTACATAGGCACCCCTGCCGTGGATGACAACCAGTTGCGAAAGCTCTACATAGACCGCATATACGACACTTTCATTGATGAGGAGGAATTGCAGAACTGCGACAAGGCAATTTGCAAAATAGCGGATTCCCTCCCTCCCCGCCCATACTCCTCAAGGGAGTTCAAAAAAGAAATGGGCAAATGGCTTACGCAGCACTCAAAAAAGAAAAATTCCCTTGTGCA
Organism: Microcaldota archaeon; assembly: GCA_018304295.1. GTDB lineage: Archaea > Micrarchaeota > Micrarchaeia > Anstonellales > Anstonellaceae > Anstonella. The sequence continues at coordinate 1,332 of JAGVWK010000022.1, forward strand.
GGCGGCGTACGAGAACAACGTGCCCATCTTCTGCCCTGCATTCTCCGACAGCAGCGCGGGCTTTGGGCTTGTGCTGCACCAGCACACGCACCCGGACAAGCACGTTTCAATAGACTCCGTAAAGGACTTCTATGAGCTCACAAAAATAAAAATGAGCGCGCCCACAAGCGGGCTCCTCATGATAGGTGGAGGCGTCCCAAAGAACTTTGCGCAGGACACGGTTGTGTGCGCCGAAATACTTGGGAAGGAAGTGCCCATGCACAAATACGCAATACAAATAACCGTTGCGGACGTGCGCGATGGAGCATGCTCCTCCTCAACCCTTAAGGAGGCAAGCTCTTGGGGCAAGGTGGACACAACTTACGAGCAGATGGTGTATGCGGAGGCAACAAGCGTGCTTCCCTTGCTTGCAAGCTACGCATACCACAAGGGAAGCTGGAAGGGAAGGAAAAGGCACGAGTATGCAAAGATGTTCTAGCCGTCCTGCAAACCCACCGGAAAGCCCCTGCCAGCACTAATTTAAATAACGGCGCAATATCTATTGCGGGCAAATAAAACTAGGTGTTCCCATGCAGGAAGAAATAGTGATAAAGGGCGCGCGCGAGCACAACCTCAAGAATGTTTCCCTTAATGTCCCGCGCAATTCCCTTACGGTGATTACCGGCATTTCAGGCTCCGGAAAAAGCACCCTTGCGTTTGACACAATATATGCGGAAGGGCAGCGAAGATACGTTGAGTCCCTTTCCGCATACGCGCGCCAGTTTTTGGGCCTGATGAACAAGCCCGACGTTGATTCCATAGACGGGCTCTCTCCGGCAATCTCAATAGAGCAAAAGACAACAAGCAAGAACCCCCGCTCAACAGTTGGCACTGTAACTGAAATATACGACTACATGCGGCTTTTATATGCGCGCATCGGGATACCCCACTGCCCAAAGTGCGGTCAGAAAATTTCCACGCAAACATCAGAAAGCATACTGGAAACAGTGCTTGCGCAGGGAGCGGGAAAAAAGCTGCTCATCCTCTCACCACTTGTGCGCGGCAAAAAGGGCACGTATGAGAAGTCATTTGAGGAGCTGAAAAAGAAGGGCTTTTCCCGTGCCCGCGTAGATGGGGAACAAATAGAGCTTGAATCCTATAAGCCTCAATTTGACAAGCAAAAAAAGCACACAATAGAAATAATAGTGGACAGATTAGTGTGCCGCACTGAGGAGCGTTCGCGCATATTTGAGGCAATAAAAACCGCGCTTGCAGAGAGCGAGGATGGCACCATTCTCATCTCAATGGACGGGAAAGAGCTGCTTTTTTCGCAAAAAAACGCCTGCCCGCAGTGCGGCATTTCCCTTGGCGAATTGCAGCCGCGCATGTTTTCCTTTAACTCCCCCTTTGGCGCCTGCGAAACCTGCCACGGGCTTGGCATAAAACTTGAGCTTGACGAGGATTTGATAATACCGGAAAAAAACAAGAGCATACTGGAAGGCGCAATAAAGCCTTGGGCAAGCACCATGTTCGCCGGGTATTATTCCCAAATGCTAAAGGCAGTCGGCAAGAAATACGGCTTTGACCTCAATACAAAAATCTCAGATCTCACAAAAGAGCAGTACAAGGTGCTCATGCGAGGCTCGGACGAAAAAATACCATTCAAATACGAGTCGCGCACCTCGGATTCCTCATGGCAGGGCAATTCGGTTTTTGAGGGGGTAATCCCCAACCTTGCGCGCCTGTACAAGCAGACACAGTCCGAATACCGCCGCGAGGAAATACAGAAATTCATGCGCGAGCGGCTTTGCCCCTCATGCAAGGGCGAGCGGCTCAAGCCTGAAGTGCTCGCAGTGAAAATACAGGGGAAAAGCATAACCGACGCAACGCGCCTCTCAATAGATTCCGCATACGGGTTTTTCTCAAAGCTCCCCCTCACAAAATCCGAAGAGATTATTGCGCGCCAAATCCTAAAGGAAATAAAAAGCCGCCTTGATTTTCTCATAAACGTGGGCGTTTCCTACCTCTCCCTTGGGAGGATAAGCGGCACGCTCTCAGGAGGCGAGGCGCAGCGCATCCGCCTTGCAACGCAAATAGGCTCAAATTTGACAGGCGTTCTTTATGTGCTTGACGAGCCCTCAATAGGCCTGCACCAGCGCGACAATTCCAAGCTCATACGCACCCTGAAAGATTTGCGCGATTTGGGCAACACTCTCATTGTTGTGGAGCACGACGAAGAAACAATGCTTGCTGCGGATTACGTTGTTGACATGGGTCCGGGCGCAGGGGTGCGCGGCGGGCACGTTGTTGCCGCAGGAACCCCCGAGGAAATAAAAAAAAGCAAGCCCTCCCTAACCGGCGCGTATTTGCGCGGCGAGCGCAGCATAGCGGTCCCAAAGAAGCGCCGCTCCCCAAACGGCGTTCTCATCCTAAGCGACTGCCGCGAAAACAACCTCAAGAACATAAGCGTGTCCATCCCCCTTGGCGTGTTGGTGTGCGTGAGCGGCGTTTCCGGAAGCGGCAAGAGCACGCTTGTGAACGAAATACTTTACAAGGCGCTTGCGCAGCACTTCTACTCCTCTCGGGAAGAGCCGGGAAAGTTCAAAGGAATAGACGGGCTCTCGCAAATAGACAAGGTAATATGCATAGACCAGTCCCCAATAGGGCGCACTCCGCGCTCCAACCCATGCACTTACATAGGCGCTTTCACCCCGATACGCGAACTTTTCGCATCAACGGCGGAGGCGCGCGCGCTCGGCTTTGATGCGGGCCAATTTTCCTTTAACGTTGCAAAAGGAAGGTGCGGGAAATGCGAAGGGGACGGCGTGATAAAAATAGAGATGAATTTCCTGCCCGATGTTTACGTGCCCTGCGAAGAGTGCAACGGGAAACGCTACGACAGGGAAACCCTCTCAATAAAATACAAGGGAAAAAACATTTCCGACGTCCTCAATATGAGCGTGGAAGATGCGCTCATTTTCTTTGAAAATATCCCTCAAATACAAGGCAGGCTGCAAACAGTATATGATGTTGGGCTTGGGTACATGTCTTTGGGGCAAGCCGCAACCACCCTCTCCGGCGGCGAGGCGCAGCGCGTAAAGCTTGCGGCAGAGCTCTCCAAAAGGAGCACGGGAAAAACCTTTTACATACTTGACGAGCCCACAACAGGCCTGCATTTTGCTGACGTATCAAAGCTCCTTGAGGTGCTCCAGAGGCTTGTTTCAAAGGGCAACAGCGTGCTTATAATAGAGCACAATCTGGACGTGCTCAAAACAGCGGACCACATAATAGACCTCGGGCCAGAGGGCGGGGATGACGGGGGAGAAATAGTCGCCGCAGGCACTCCTGAGGAAATCTCAAAGAACCCGAAAAGCTACACGGGCGAATACCTGAAAAAAGCGCTCTGAAAATTCTCCTTCCTATTTTGCCGCAATGAAAAATGCCTCTCCATGCTGCGCAAAGCTGCTAAACCTGCCAAAAAATTCCGCAGGGTTTTCAATGCGCAAAAATGCATCCCCTTCCCCACATTTTCCAAACGAGTTTGCAAGCCCCACTGCTTGTGGCAGCATTATTGAACCCTGTGCATCGCACTCTTTCTTTTGCGCATTAAAGCTCGCAGCAAAAATAACGTTGAATTGCTTGCCAATCGCAGCTTTCAAATATCCAAAAAGCCCCTCTCCACCGCGCCTGCGCGAGTCAAAAGTCGCGTCAGATGAAAAGAAAAAATACCCGTTCCCATCCAAAATCCTGCTTGCGCCCCCAAGCAAAAGCGCAGCATCCTCTTCAGAAAATCCTCCTGTGCACATGTGCAAATGAACGTGGTGCGCAAAACCATCCTCAAGTTCCGCAAGCCCCTGATGCGGAAGAACCGCACCTATTTTTCTAACATAAATTCCACCGCCTGCCTCATTTACTTTTCTCATCCTATGCTCGCTTTCTGCCTCGCATAAGAGCATAAACCTACGCGCCTCGCTTCCAATAGAGATTGCTTCTATCCTGCCTTTTTCACGGCCAAAAGGACAGGTGCCAACTTTCCCGCGGTAATCCACGTATCCAAGCGCAGCCCTCCCGACATTGCTTCCCAAGTCCACTATGTGCAGCGTCTGTGTTTGCATGCATATATGTAATCAAATACATTTAAATACATCTTGTAACATATATATTGCGCTAATTGCAGTCCGCCCACCCCTTCTTGCTACCTGCATCAAATATGCCTAAAATTAAAAATCGCGTGATAAAATGCCCAAAGCAATATTCAACTCAAAGGAAAACCGGCTCGCGGTTTTTTCAGAGTTCCTGCTAAACCGATTTGGAAAGCCCGCGGCAGAGGTTACAAAAGAGGAATTGCTCTCCCTGCGCGCCACTGACTTTAAAGACGAAAAATGGCGCATCACAACCTTGGGCAGCGCAGCAACCCTATATTCATGGTACGAGAAAAACCACAAAGGCTCAAACATACTCTACTCGCTTCTTTCTGGCTTAGGCTATGCAGACAACATAACTGAGCAAGAAATCGCCACTGTCAGAACCAAAATAAGCTCAGGGAAAACCAAATACGAGAACTTAGCTGTTGTAAAAAAGGTATTTGATGCATTTTTCGCCAGCATCCATCCTGACGGCCAAATGTCAAAAGAACGCCTTATTGCAATCGGAAAAAACAGATATGAAAAAACAGGCGGGGAGGCGCACGGCCTTCTCATGCATTATTACTGGAAGGCAAAAAAGCTGAATGCAGAAAATCCGGGCAGCACAAACGCCCATTTTCTGATTCTCACTGATTTGGGCTATGCGCAACTCCACGGGATTGGCTGGGAGGATGTCAAAGAGGCAGGCGCAAAAAGGATGGTGAGCGGAAGGGAATCTGCTTATTCTGACAAGAAAAAACGCGCAGAACTTTTTGCGGAGTTTCTGGCAAACCACTTCCAAAAGTCCGATACGTCTCAAGTTACAAAAGACGAGCTTCTTTCATTGCGCTATCATGATCTGCTCAATACAAAAGCGACGCGCGAGCACTGGAGCTTACACTCTCTTTTCGGTTGGTATGTGCGTAACCGGTCCTCTACTATGGTTCTTTTTGAAATCTTCTATGACCTCGGGTATGCAACGCGCTTTGGAATAACAAAAAAGGAAGTAAAAAAAGCAGTTTCTCGACACATGTCCGAATCAATCAGAGCTGCCAAGCGACGCAAACTAACAGCAAGGGACATAGTAGTAGTTTCGCAAGGGCCCGGCATTGAAAGGCCAAAACCTCCTTTAATTCTGCCTGAAGTGTTGCGGGTGCGCACTCGGGGTCCCGTGGGCTCAATACTGGTTGTTGTCTCATCCCATAATAACCAAAGGGAAAATGACCAAAGGGAAAAAGAGCAGCCAGCCACTGGCGCAGCAGCAAGGCAGCCCTCGCTGCTTATGCAGGCAATAAAACGGCATTTTGGCAGCATTGAAATAATCGGCTCTTATAATCCGATGAAAAAACTTGCCGGCGCGCAACTTGATTCAACCTTTGCAATCGTATCCAAATACCCACTTGACGAAATTTTCAAGCATGGCTTGGAACTTATGGGCTACAGGATAACCGCTTCTGCAGGCGGGGCGGCTGAAGAAAACCTTGTTTTCAGCACGGACGACGCAGTTGTGAACACAGTATTGGCAAAAAGATGCGTTACAAAAATAGAGCGGGTTGAAATAAGGGCAGCTGCGCATGCAATACTGTTCAAAAACGATTATTTGCCGGACAAAATTGCGCTGCACGAACTTGGGCATTGCGCGCGGCAAATACCGGATGCGCGCAGCCTGATGGAGGTTGATGCAATAGAAACTGCGGCAAAAGGATGGCTTAGCCGGATAGAGAGCGATGGCATTGTGGGTGCAGAAAGGTTTTCTTGCTTCAAGGAAACATATGAAGAGAAATTAAA
>JAGVWK010000030.1 GCA_018304295.1 Microcaldota archaeon
TTTGCAGCCTCGTAAATTGTCGTTTCCACGCACACGGGGCTTACCGTAGGGGAGGACGGCGCAACCCATCAGGCGCTTGAGGACGTGTCCATAATGCGCTCGCTCCCCAAAATGCGCGTGCTTGTCCCCTGCGATTTTGCGCAGGCTAAAAAGGCAATTTACGAGGCTGCAAAAATAAGCGGGCCGGTGTACGTGCGCACGGGAAGGGAGAAGATGCCCGTTTTCACAACCGAAAGCACTCCATTTGAGCTTGGGAAAATTTCCCTTTACAACGAGGGAAAAGACATTGCGATATTCGCAAGCGGCGCAATGGTGCACGAAGCGCTGCTTGCAGCAGCTTCCCTTGAAAAAGACGGCATAAGCGCGGCAGTGCTGAACGTTTACGACCTTACGGAAATTGACGCGGGCACTGTTGAAAAATTCGCAAGGCAAACCGGCAGCCTTCTCACGATTGAGGAGCACCAGATAAAGGGAGGCCTAGGAAGCGCAATAAGCGAATGCGCATGCGAAACATACCCGGTGCCGGTGCGCAGGCTTGGGATGCAAATGGAGTTTGGCCAGTCAGGCAAGGGCAGCGAGCTTCTTGCGCACTACGGGCTTAACTCTTTTGGCATAATAAAGGCCACAAAAGAGCAACTGAAAAACAAAAAGTGAGGCACGCGCAAAATGCGCTGCATGAAAAACAAAAAACGAGCGCACTTGAATGCGCACTCAAATCTGCAAACGCATGAAAAACAAAAAATGGGGTGGCAAAATGAAATTCTTCCTTGACACCGCGGAAGCGGACAAAATACGCAAATACAACGACTTGGGAATGGTGGATGGCGTTACCACAAACCCCACGCTCATACTTAAAAGCGGCCGCACGCAGCGCGAGGCAATTGAAGAGATATGCAAAATGGTGAAAGGCCCTGTGAGCGTGGAGGGCGCAGCCACCACAACGGACGGGCTTGTAAAAGAGGCAGAGGAGTTTGCCTCATGGGCAAAAAACGTTGTTGCAAAGGTGCCCATGTCCCAAGACGGCTTGCGCGCAGTGCAGCTTCTCTCCAAAAAGGGCATAAAAACAAACGTTACGCTCGTATTCTCCCCCGCGCAGGCGCTCCTTGTTGCAAAAGCAGGCGCAACCTACGTTTCCCCTTTCATTGGAAGGCTTGACGACGTGGGCGTAGAGGGAATGGACGTTATAGCGCAAACAAAGCAGATATACGACAACTACGATTACGAAACCGAAATACTCGTTGCATCAGTGCGCTCCCCCTTGCATGTTGTTCAGGCTGCAACCCTTGGCGCTGACATATGCACAATGCCCCCCGACGTGCTTGACAAAATGTACAAGCACCCCTTCACTGATGCGGGCATGGCAAAGTTCCTCGCGGACTGGAACGCGACATTGCACAAGAAATAAGTGCTTGAATTAGAACAAAACCTTGTATTTTCTTCAAGGCTTTAATCCATCTGCAACAGCATAAAGAATTATTATCGCTATCAACCCTGCAATAACCGCTGCAACGCCCGTAGTATCCCATATGTCAAATAATTTGCAATTAGCAACTTCTGTTATTTGCCCCGCATTACTCGTGCATATCCAAGGAAATAACTTAACAATTATAGGTTCCAATATCTTTTGTAAAACCCCTACTGCAATGACCACTATCGCCGCTAGCAGAGATATCCGTATTCTATCTTTGTTCTGCGAATTCAATTCCAAACTCATGCGCTTAATCATCTTTTTTTATTTATATAGTTTTGCTTACATAAGGCCCATCCGCCTTATACCCAAGCCGATAATAATATTCCCGCGCCCCAACGCCTGATATTACAAGCATTTTTTTTCTTTCAAACTCTTATCCTTTCCAATCGCAACTTCGCTCCCATATACATGCAATTCCCTTATGAGCGCGGTTTTCGCATCAATTTCCTTCCTGTGGCTCTCTTGTGGAATTCTAAGGCGGCAAAAGCCGGCCAGCGCATCTTTTCCCTTGTCCTCAAAAGAGAGGAAAATCTCCTGCCCGCCGCTTGCCTCATAATCCATGCGCTGCAACCGCAACTTTAAGCCCGCGCCTTTTTTGCGCTCCTCTTTGTTGCTGCCCGCACCGCCCTGCCCGCTTGCATTGCGCCTCTCACTGTTGCCGGTGTCTGGCTGCTTTGCATCATTTTCGCCTTTGAGGATGCGCCCCTGCTGGCTCGCCCTTCTCTCTTCGCTTCCAATCTCGCGGCAGCGTATGCACGCGCATTTTAGCCCCATTTCTTTTAGTTTCACATCCACAAGCTGGCGCAGGTTTGAGTGCTTTACCCCCGCGCTAATAAGCGTTGAGGGAATGTCGCGCTGCACCCTCATAACGCGCGTGTATTTTGGTATGTATTTTGTAATTTTTGCAATTACCTGTGCAGCCTCTTCAGTAGTGTAGGGTACGAACTCCCCTTTTTCATATTGTGCATAAAGGGGCGTTCCCTTCAGCACCATCGCGGGGTATATTTTGAGCATGTCAGGCCTGAACCTCTCATCCTCAAAGAGCATCCTAAAATACTCTTCATCCTCATCAGGAGTTGCAAACAATCCCGGCATCATGTGATACCCCACCTTGAACGCGGAATTTTTCAGGAGCCTTGTTGCCTTTGCAACGTCCTCCACAGTGTGCCCCCTGTTCACTTTTTTATAAACCTCGTCCGAGAGGGTTTGCACCCCAAGCTCCATTTGCGTGCCGCCCAAATAAAGCGCATCATCTATTTCTTTTTCAAAGCACCAGTCCGGGCGGGTTTCAAAAGTCGCGCCAATCACCCTGTGCGCAGCCTTTTCATTTGCCTCTTTAGCCTCCTCAAAAGTTGGCGCATCAAACCCGTTGAACGCATCAAAGCAGCCCTTGAGGAACTCATGCCTATAATCCTTTGGAACCGCCAAAAACGTGCCACCCATAAGTATAAGGTGGCATTTGTCAGTAGGGTGCCCCTGCTGAGAATACTGTTTTATCCTCACCTCAACCTGCTTGCGCGGGTCATAATGGCTCTGCATTGCCCTCATTGTCATTGGCTCAAAACCCGTGTAGCTTTGCGGCGCATCCACCCCCTTTGGGCAGTACGTGCATTTTCCAACACATGGGAACGGCTTAGGCATCACCGCAACGGGGGATACCCCTGAAAGCGTCCTTGTGGGTGTTTTCAAAAGAAGCGCAAGCACCCTCCTTGTCCTCTCCCTTTCCCCAAGCACTGCCAATATATCCGAGTTTCGCAGCACCCCTTTTAGGGAGAATTTTTTGCTTGTGCCTTTTTTTATCTCCTCAAGGCTGCTTTTGCCCAAAAGTAGCATTTTTGCTGCATATCTTGCAGCCTCTCGCCTCTCCTTTTGCAGCTCAAAGGATTTTTCCCCCTTTTTCCTTGCAAAAGGCGAATAATCAAAGCTGCGCCTGTCTTTGTCAATTTTCATCCCTAATACCCAACGTATTTGTGCCGCCTTCTTTTATATCTGTAGCGGAAAAATGTAGCGGAAAAAGAGACCCCTACCCAAGAACGTTTGAAATAAGCCCGGCAATGAAATACACGGGTGCCTGCACAAGTGGAAACAGCATCACGCCCTTTGTAGTGGCGCGGTAATCAGCCGCAAGGTCGGATTTCACGTTGAGCTTTACGCTCTGCTGCGCGCTTATGAGGCTGCTTGAGATTGAGCGCGCCTTTATTGAAAGCTCATAAGTTGCCTCGTCATTGCCCACCACTTCGTACTCTATCTCCCTTGAAGAGCCCGCGGGCACATAAATGCTTTTCTTGAAAGCCCAGCCGCGCACCCCAGAGGCGCTCACCTCAAAAACGTCGTTTGCAGCCCCCTTGTTGTACACGCTTATGTGATAGCGCGCAGGCTGCCCGGCGCCCGTCTGTATGTAGGTGTTTGCAATCTGCATGTCCATTATGTCCTTTTCAACGTCCACCACAATAGTAAACGGCACTTTTCCCTCCCCATTGCCTATAAGCTCCCCGTTTCCCTCATCCACAAGGCTTGCCTCTATTACATGCTCCCCTTCGGCAGCATCCTCAGCAGCAGTTATTTCCGCCTGCATGGGGTCTGCATAAAGCTTGCTGTTTTTGCCCGTCCATCCCTGCGGCACAACTATCTCAAGGGTGTCAAACCTTCCCCCAATCCCGTTCACCCCCCCACTACTTACTTTGGGCTCAACTGAAATGGAAATTGTCTGCCCCGGTCCCATTTTCCCAAGATAAACCCTTCCCCCCTGCTCAACGTCCTTGTGCAATGGGAAAAGCACCTTTACGTTTTCAACTGCAAAAGAGGCGGAAAGCAAAAACGCAAGTGCAAAAGCCGCAAAAATTGCCCTCATAAAACCCATTCCCTTGTCAAAGTTAAAAAGCTTATGCTGGAAAGTCCACACATGCAAAAGCCTTATGCGCCTCCCAGTGCCGGCGGCAAACTTAACGGCAAAATACAGCGCATCCTTGCATCAATGCTGCCGCGCCTGCAGCCCTCGCGTAAGGAGTTGCACGAGGACTACCTTGCAGCGCAAATACTGATGGAAAGGCTGCGGCGCATTGTGCCAATGGAGATTGAAGTTGCGCTCATGGGCTCTGCTGCAAAAGGCACAAGCCTTATGGGAAACCGCGAGCTTGACATTTTCCTTCTTTTCCCAAAAAAATACCCCCACGACAAAATGTGCGGCCTTGGGCTCCAATATGCAAAAGCGGCTTTTAAAGGCGAAAAAACCCAGTTGCGCTATGCGCAGCACCCGTATTTGCGCGTTTTTGCTGGCAAATACTCCGCAGACATAGTGCCTGCATACAAGATAAATTCCATAGAAGAGAAAGGCTCTGCAGTTGACCGCTCCCAATTGCACGCAAAATACGTAAAAGAGCGCTTTAGGGCCGCGGATTTGCGCCCGGATGTGCTCCTTCTCAAGCGCTTCCTAAAAAATATCGGCGCATACGGAGCCGAGCTTCGCATAGAGGGGTTTTCAGGCTACCTGTGCGAGCTTCTCATATTGCACTATGGGGGGTTTGCGCAGCTTTTGCACGCAGCCTCTGCATGGAAAAACCCCAAAATAGACGTTGCAGGGCATTATGCATCAAAAGAAATGCCCGCATTTTTTGACGCCCCCTTCATTGTAATTGACCCAGTTGACCAAAAGCGCAACGTGGCTGCCGTAGTCTCCCAGACTTCGCTTTCGCGCTTTATTTTTCATGCGCGTTCTTTTCTTAAGCGCCCTTCAGGGAAATTCTTTTTCTCCCAAAAGCAGCAGCACTCCGCATCGCGCATGCGAAAGCTCATTGCTTCGCGCAAAACGCACGTGCTTGCATTGCGCTTTGCAGCCCCGCAGGTCGTGGACGACATACTCTGGCCGCAGCTGAAACGGGCTTCCCAATGCATAGTAAAGTCCCTTTCTGCGCAGGATTTCCAGCCTTTTGGCTATTACCACTGGTCAGACGGCAAGGAGTGCGTGCTTTTGCTTGAGCTCTCGCACGGGCAGCTCTCTTGCGTGCGGCGCGTAAGCGGGCCTGCAATATATTTTGCGCAGGACTGCGAAAAGTTCCTATCTGCGCATAAAAATGCGCTTAATTTGCACTTGGAGCACGAGCGGCTGGTTGCAGTGGAAAAAAGGGCACAGTGCACGGTTGAAGGCGCGCTAAAAGCCGCACTTAAAACCCCCCGCAAGCTCGGCATACCCGAAAACTTCTGCCCGCTTGTGAAAAAATACAGGCTGCTCCCCACAAGCGCCCTCCTGTCCAAAAAATACCTTGAATTCCTTGGCGACTATTTTACCCGCAAGCTCTCCTAAAGGCACTCCCGCCAGCACAAGCGCCCTGCCGCAAGCTTTTTAAAAAATTTGCCCCATATATGCGCGAGGCGATCTAATGGGCAGTTTTAGCGGGCTTGGAAAATTCTTTTTGGGGGCATTCGTGCTTCTTGCATTCATCTCTTTTTCATATGCAGTAACAACGAATCCCTGCTCAGATGGCACGCTCTATGGGCAATGTTCAAGTGCAACTCCGGGCAAATATTGCACAGGCATTTCAAGCGCGCCCAGCCTAGTAGATGGAGCCTCATTGTGCCCCTGCCCTTCAGGCTACGCAACTGAAGGGGACGTATGCGTTGCACAAACGTGCCCTGACGGGACTGCCTACAATTCCTGCGCAACCGGCTCAAGCAAAGGAAAAATATGCGAGAACGGCGCGCTTGTTGACCGCTCAAGCGTGTGCGGCTGCCCAACAAACTACCATGTGGAAGGCGAAACATGCGCGCTTGACACCGGATGCATTTACAACAAGGTAACCTGCCCACCTGAGAAATACTGCGAAAGCGAGCGCTCAAGTTCAAATTACAACACCTGTGTGCAGCGTGCAGGCTGCCAGTACAATAACCCCGCATGCACAAGCAGCCAGATATGCTCTGCGGACGGCACGTGCAAGCTTAAGAACGGGTGCACCTACAACAATCCTGCCTGTTCCTCAGAACAGATATGCCGCAACAATGAGTGCGTTGACAGAAGCGCCTTTGACATAATAAACCCAGGCGACACCCCAACGAATTCAACCGCTACGGGCTCTACTGGCAATTCCCTTGCATGCTGCTGCCTTCCTGCAGCAGGCGGCCTTGTAACCCTTGCGGGCGCATTTGCAATAAGGAGAAAAAAAGAAGAATAAAGAAAGGGAAAACAAATCCTATTCTCTTTTAAAATATGCCCCAGTAAAAATCCCATGCCATCAGCAGCAGGGAAAAAAATGGCAGGCGAGGCAGCTCCAGCTTCACTTTTTGAGCGCTTTGGAATGCCTGAGAACTTGCGCTCCAATCTGCACGATATGGACTGGGACACCCTTGCCAGCATGCTGCACGAGCTCTCAATGAAGTATGACGAGAAAAAGGCCGCCCACAGAAAGCTCGCAAAGCACATATCCCTCACAAAGGTAATGCTTGCCGACCGCATTCGCCACAAGTCCAAGGAAGGCCGCTTTGATGCCAAATTCCTCGTGGAGCTTGTGCGCCTGCTTGAAAAATGCGAGTCAATGGCAATAGAGCACGAGGTTGACATGAGCGAGTTTCTCTCTTTCCTCTACGCCCTTATTGAGAAAATGAAGCATGAAAAAATGCGCATTTACTCCCATCCACGCTTTTCAGCAGAGCGCCCTCTTGAGGAGTTCGGCAAGCTCAAGGGAAAAAGCGAGAACGGCTCAAAGGCAAAATAGGGTGCACCAATGCCAACAGCAAAAACCCACTCCCTCCCGGAAGGCTTCTCGCTTAAGAACGGAACGCTCTTTTTCAAAAAACAGGAGGCAAAATACTATGCGCGCACAATGCGCCAGATGCAGCCGCTGTTGCACCAAAAAAGCAGTTTGCCCGAAGATACAATTACATACAAAATGTACCGTGGAATATGGCAGGACGGCAACATCCGCTTTGACGTTACAATACTCCCTCCTCTTTCCCTTGGGGACGAGCGCAACAAGACTTTCGGGCACTACCACCCGCAAAGCAAATACAACGCACCCTACCCTGAAATATACGAGGTTCTCTCAGGGGAGGCGCATTTCCTTATGCAAACGCACAACCCACAGGACGCTTCGCGCATAGAGCGCGCGCTTTTGGTTGGCGCACGCGCAGGAGAGAAGGCTCTCATGCAGCCCTATTTTGGGCACATTACAATAAACGCAGGCAAAACTCCACTTGTGCTTGCGAATTTGGTGAGCGCGAATTTCTCTTCCGACTATTCCGCATACGAAAAATTGCGCGGGGGCGCATATTACGAGCTTGCCGACAGTTCCCTTATCCCAAACCTCAATTGCATCCCATGCCCGCTTGAGAAAATGGATGCAACAGGCCTTGCCGCATCTTTCCACCATCCCCTCTTCAAAGAGCCTCTCTTCTCGCTGGCACAAAAAGACATTTCGCAATTTTCCTTCCTTGAGAACCCGCTTCTTCTGATGAAAAAGTAAAAAGAGCCTACTTTTTCCCCTCAATAAGCTTTTCAACCGCCTTCAGGAACCCTTCTGCAGTTTCAACTGCCTCTTTTGCCTTCTGCGCGCATTCCTTTGCATCCTCCTCTTCCAGCCCGTACATGAGCCCGTGCCTTACAACCCGCAGCGCATTAAGCTCGTTCAAATATTTGCGCTCAATTTTGCCCAAATACCGTTCATTAACGTAAACCCCTACTGCAAAATGGCTCCTTTCCTTGTACCCATCCCGATAAAGAAGCGCCCTTGCGCAGTGGAACATGCACGTATATGCGTTTATGAGCGCACTCTCGTAAATTTTGTGCTCCATTTCCTTTTTTGCAATTTCCAGCTTGTGTTTTCCCATTTTCAAGGAAGAGCGTGCCTTAAGTGCATCCGGCATCTCCCTTTTTAGCAGCCCTTTCTCCACGCATTCCTCAACGTTCAAACAACCACCGGCCTCTGCCCGTAAAGCACTATGGAATCATAAATCACGCTCTCATAAAATACTTTGTCTTCGCGCGCTTTTTTCTTCCAGTTGTCAAGCGTTATCCAGCTCACATTCACTTCCCTTTCAAAACGCGGTGCGCCCGCCCTCTCTTTTGGCATTTTATGCGCGACATAAAGCACATCAACGTCGCTCTTTTCATCGTTTGTGCCTTTTGCAAAGCTCCCGTACAAAAGAACCGAAAATACGTTTTCATTTTCTGGAATGTGCATAATGCCGGAATTTCTGATTTCCTCAAGGTTGAATACGACTTTCCACTGCCTGCACAAAACGCTTTCCAAATCCGCCCTGTATTGGTATGTCCTTCCAACAACCGACAACTTCACGATTTTAGTGCCTGCCATGAAATCCAGCGCAGACTTGGCAGAGCCAACACTTATCCCCATCTCCCTTGCAAGCCCTCTCACGGAAAAAGCCTTATTCGGAAAGTAAAGCACTCTCTTCATCGCCTTTATTATCATATACTTCTCAAGTTCATCGGTCTTCATGTTCATTATATTGAACATATGTTCTTTTAAAAGTATCATTAAGCTTTATTGTTCAGTAAAACATCACCATCAATCACAAACTACGCCTGCTTTTGGACATTTACCCAAAAGATAATTGATGAATGCAGAACACGCTACCACCATAAATTTAGCCTCTTCAAAGTCGTCGCCTTGAGTAGAAACTGCTTTTTGTGCGTGTCTTATCCCGCCATCGCTGCTATACCCATACAACGAGCCAAACGCCTTCTCTAGAGCAGGATGAATTTCAACTTGCCCCTTTTTTCTTATTTCTGTCAAAGCCTTCCCAAGCGTTACATTTTCATTTTTGACTATCAACCTTAGCATAGCTTCAACGGCAAGTGTAGAATCTTTAATAGAGTTTTTGTATTTTGCACCGCTCTCATCATTTCTATCACCCAAAGAATCCAACGCATTTTGTAGGTGTTTTTTCACTGGTTTAAGTTTATCTGCCTTTTCTAATGCTTCTTCGATACTTTTAATCTCGATTTCGTTTGTAATCGGAACAATTTGTTTTCCAACAAATCTATACGCAGAGAATTCTCGTTCTAGAAATTTATTACAAAGATCCACGAAGCTATTATTCGTTTTCTCATCTGAATAATTATTAGCTACAAACTCTACAAAATCATAAATTTCTGACCAATCTAATAACTGCCATTTTTTCCTGAGATGCTCGTATTCACCCTGCCAGTAACTTTCTATGTATTCAACCGGTTCTTTGTAATGATAGATATACAGCGACAGCATCAACATTTTCATTTTTTGTCTCATCAAGCCGCCAATATCTCTTCCATTTTCCCAGTAACACACATTTAACGCATTCCACAAACTGTTTTTTAAGTCGCCATCCATGCTCTCTAACTGTAATTTTTTGGTTAGTGGTTTCAAACCCATCCTTTGAGAAAACGTTGTCAATTAAACACCTATTTCTTCCCAATTCTTCCCTGTGCAAAAGTGGTGCCGCCCCCCCCACTGCCTCCCATTTTCGCGGCAATCCCCTTAAGAAGCTCCCCTGCCCCAACCTTTGCTCCCTTTCCTGCCGCGCAGAATATCTCCCCCTGCCCGTTCCACACGCAGCACGAGGCGCTTTTGCTTTCCATCACTGCTTTGCAAATGCTTTTGAGCGTGTCTGCATCCAGCTCCATCTCTTTTTCAACAGCCCCCCCCTTCTTTTCACTCTCTTCAACTATCCCCTTTGCAATCCCTTGCGCAACAATGGCGGTAAGCCCCTCAATTTTCTTTCCGCGCTCTTTCCATTCGTTAAAGAACCGCGTCACTGTTGGCGCAAGCTGCGCTTCAGGGACAGAAAGCGCATCCGCAGCCTCCTTAAGTAGCCTTTCCCTCTCCTGCACGTGTTTTACTGCCGCATTCCCGCACTTGAAAGTTACCCTTTCAATCCCATCCTGTATGCCCTCCCTTTTTACAATTTTGAACATCCCAATGTCCCCTGTCCTATCAACATGCGTGCCCCCGCATGCCTGATTGTCAATGTCCCCAATGGATACAATGCGCAGTTCCTTTCCCGGCACCGCACCTCCCTGATATATCCGAAAGCTGAATTTGCTTTCCGCCTCTGAGCGGTGGTATATTTTTTTGTGCACAGGCATGTTCTCCGCTATTATCTCATTTGCCCTCTTCTCTATTGCGCAGAGCTCCCCCTCGCTTATCCTGCGGTAGTGCGTCAAGTCCAGGTGCGCCTTTTGCTCATCCTTGTGCGAGCCGCCCTGCCACACGTGCATCCCAAGAACTTCCCGCGCAGCGGCATTTAAAACGTGCGCTCCGGAGTGGTGCTGCATTATCTGCTTTCTCCTTTGTGCAATTATCTTCCCGCGCACTTTTTGCCCCTTCTTAAAGGAGGAAGCATTCTCCACCTCGTGCAATATTACCCCGCCGTGCTTTTGCGCATCCAGCACTTTTTTCCCCTCAATAAAGCCCGTATCAGAAACCTGCCCGCCACTCTCAGGGTAGAAAGCGCTCCTGTCAAGCACAACACATTTTCCCTCCACTCCAATTACTGTTGCATCAAATTCAATCTCCGTGTTGTAGCAGAGCATTTCAGTATTTGGGTAGCTCTCCCCAAGGGGCTTTTTCTCCTCTTTTTCCTCCTCGTCCGGCTTGCAAGCGCGCGAGTAAAAATCAGCAGGCACCTCCACTTTCATTCCCGCCTCCCCTGCTACCTGCGCAACCATTTCCGCGGGTATGCCGTCGCTTTGGTACAATACAAGAAGCTCGCCTTCCCCGACCGGCTTGCCCTCTTTTTTGTGCCGGTTGAGCATGTTAAGGACTTTTCCCCTGCCTTTTTCCTGCGTTGCGCGGTATTTTTTCCTCTCTTCCTCCACAACGTCAATTGTGGTCTGCACGCCCTCTTTTAGGTGCGGGAATATCGGGTGCAAGTGCCTTGCATGCCCCTCTATTATTTTCCCATAGTCCAGCTTGAGCGCATATTTCTCATCCGCCCCAAAAGTCCTTCTTGCAATCATGCGCAAATTATATCCGCCTCCAGCGTTGGAGGGCAGCATCCCGTCCGTAATCGTAAAGAGGAGCGTGCTCAAATGGTCCGCAGCCGCATAAAGGGAAAATAGCGGGGAAAGCTTTGCATAAAGCTCCCACATTTCCATTCCCATCTCCTGCGCAACCTTCTCCTTGTGCGCGGGCAGGTTCACCTCGTCATACCCCATGCCACCTGCGTGCTTTGAGAATTCCAAAAAGAGCTTGTCATGCCCCGCCTCCCCCGCATCCTTTTTCATTTTCTGCACAACATCCCCAAACACTATTTCGTATGAGGTGGGCGCGGAATGCGTAACCCATGCAAAGCGCGCAAGCCCGGCTCCCATGTCTATCACTTTGTTTGAAAGCTCCCTGCTTTTGCCCCCGGGCAATACCTCGTATTGCATAAAGACGCAATTTCCAAGCTCAAGCCCGCCGCAGAAATACTCAATACATGGCCCAAAGTTCCCCCCGCCCATCCACACATCCTCAACAAACACAAGCCTTTCCTTCTTTATCCCAAGCGCGTCCATATACCCCATGTCGTGCATGAGCGCCTCGTCCTTCCAGTAGAATTGCCCTGTTTTTTTGTTGTTGAACGCGTGCTGCCCGACCATTACGAAGTTCGTATAGTGCCTGCCCGTAACGCCCACGTTTGAAATGTCCGAAAAGCGTATGCATGTCTGGGGCACTATAAGGGGGTTTGCTGGCGGCTCTATCTCCCCGCTCACAACATAGGGCTGGAAGTCGTTTATGGACGCAATCGTGAAATACAAATCATCCCGCCACCTCGCAACAGTGGGGTAGGGCTTTACGGAAGTATGCCCGTGCTTTACAAAATACTTTTCAATTTCCTTCCACGTTTGCACGTAGGAGAGCTTCCTGCCTGAGGGCGGGTTCTGCAAAAACTCATACCCGATGCACGAGGCATCCGCGCACACGTCCCTCTCCTCAATGCTCCAGAAATGCTTTGCGCATTTTTTGCACTGCCTGCGCCCAAATCCCGCCTCGGAGAGCGTTTTTGTCTGGTAGTGCTTCTTCCAGTCCGCGGCAAATTCCTTGCGCAGCTCTTCTTTTGAAAGCCCCATGCACCCCTATTGGCGAAAAAGGTTTAAAATAAGGCGCGGCACAAGCACAACATGCTTGAAATAGGCCTTGCCATAATAGCGCTGGGCGCGTTTTCCTTTGCAGCCAAGGACATGGCATCAAAGAACGCGCTGCAAAAGGAAGCGCCCATGGCTGCGAATTTCTACATAAACCTGTTCTCCTTTTCCCTCTCTTTCCTCTATCTTTTGATAAGCGGCATCCCTCCCATTCCCCAAAGCGCCCTTTTTCCCAGCATAATAGTGGGCGCAGGATTGGCATTTGGAACGATTTTCTTTTTCCGCGCCCTAAAAGAGGAGCGCGCTTCCATAGTGGGCCCATTGGGGACGCTTTGGACTTTCGGCGTGATAGTGCTCGCAGTGCTCTTTTTTGGAAAGCCCATCTCAACAGGCACCGCACTTGGGGCGCTTCTCGCGTTCATAGGAATGCTCTCGGTAGCGCTTTTGCAAAAGCCCAAAATAACCCTCAACTTAGTGCTTGCAATACTGATATGGAGCAGCTGGGTTTTTGCGGCAGAGGTGATAGACGCGGTGGGGCCAATTGCCGCGCTTTGCCTTTTCTCCTTTTTCTGCGCGCTCTTTTCCCTGCCCGGAATTGCCGCGAAAAAGCCCCTGCGCCTAGTTGCCCCGGGCGCCCTTAACTTTCTCGCCTTCCTCAGCGACGTAACCGCAACCGCAATGCTTGGCATTGTGATAGTTTCCTCGCTTCTCATGCCCCTCTACTTTGTTTTTATCGCACTTGGATGCAGGATATTTTTCCATGAGAAAATAAGCAGCCGTGAGGCAATCGGGCTTGCGCTTGTGTGCATAGGGATAACGGTTTCAAGCGTTTTCAGCCAATAGGCCGGCCAATAAGCCCAACCGGACATGAGCATGGATTTCAAATCCGCATGCCGCAGGCAAATAAGTAGGTATGGGATAAAGCAAAAATAGGCAGAAAGCTTAATAAATACTATATTTTATAACTTAAAATAGAACTTAAAATGTATTTTAAGCTAACTAAAAGATGGTTAAAATGGATTTTATAAAAGAGGCATTAAGGCAAAACTCCCATTGGGATGCGGGAATAGTGGAAACGGCAAGGATGGAGGGCAAGTTTGTAGAAAGGAGCGCCTATTTTGAACTTGAGAAATCCGCAGAAAAGAAGTTCATAACAATACTGAAGGGCATGAGAAGGACGGGAAAATCAGTGCTTGCAAAAAAACTCATGGAAAAATCCATCCAAAACGGGACGGGGGCACGGCAAATAGGGTGGTTTGAATTTGACAGGGCGATGAACGCGAAGCCTGAAGATTTGGACGCGGTTATTTTATTTTTTGAAAGCAGGGGCGTGAAGCTTGCGGTTTTTGATGAAATCCATTTTGTCCCAATGTGGCAGGACATACTAAAAAGGCACTATGACAGAAGCGGCATGAAATTTTTGGCAACCGGAAGCTCTGCTTTGGAACTTGACAGGAGAAGCTCGGAAAGCCTTGCAGGCAGGTTTGAGCTTGTTGAGCTAAAGCCTTTCTCATTTGAGGAGAGCCTTGCGCTCAAGGGCATAAGACTCCCCAAATCGGAAAGCAGAATGGCAAGGGAAGAAGGCAGCTTGGGCGCGGCTGCGGCTGCGTATATGCTGGAGGGCGGCTTGCCGGAAGCGATATCAATGGACGCGGAGCAAAGGAAAAAGTACATAAAAGAATCCCTTCTTGACCCTCTTTTCTACAAGGACCTGCCATTTGTGTTTGCACAGGCAAGGCCGGAACTGCTGCACGGCACTCTTGAGCTTCTCTGCGCAACTTCAGGCTCAACCTATCAGGCGGGCAATATCGCGCAGGTGCTTGGATGCAGCCTGCCGGCGGCTTCTGCGCAGATTGAAGTTTTGGAACGGAGCCTGCTTGTGAGGACCATGCTTAACAAGACGCCCTCCATTGTGAAGCAGAAAAGGACTGCAAAAAAAATAGTTTTTTCCGACAATGGGATGCTGGCTGCGCTCAATGAAAATGCAAGCCTTGGGGCGTTGGCTGAAAATGCCGCAATAAACGCCCTTGGCGCAAAAATGTTCTGGAAGGACGCACAGGGCAGGGAAATTGATTTGCTGCTTCCTGAGCGTAAAATCGCCCTTGAAGTGAAATACCAAGAAAGCATTTCAAGCCACGATGAGCGGCACCTGAGATATTTTGTTGAGCGCAATGCCGGATGGAAGGGAGCAGTAGTTACCAAAGACAAAGAGGAGAAAGGGGAGTACCCATGGATTCCCTTATGGAAACTTTTGCTGCTAAAGGAAAAATCCCCCGAACTTTTAAGCCCCAAGCCAATTGATTAAAAATTCATGCGCACATACACTTTTGGTTGATTAGGTGGAACAATTCACAGAGAGCGAGCGCTCAATTATCTCCCAGTTCTGCACAAATACTGACAAGCCCGTTTTCGCGCTTGTAAACCTGCCCGAAGTGGTGTGCGGCGCACTCTTTTCCCGCTACTCCCGCTCCACAAAGTCCCTTCGCAGGGTTCTTCTTGACGAGTTCATAAACAACCCAGAAACCGGCTTTGCGGAGGTTGCAAAGTTCGCAGCAGGCTCAGGCAACAGCGCCCTTGTTGCAACGCGCAAAGCAGAGGAGTTTTACGAGCGCGTTTTGGTGGGGTACGGGGACGACTCGGTTGCGGAGCTGGGCGGCGCGCACCTCGCAGTTGAGGACGTGTCCAATATTGCAACAAAAGTGATGCAGGACGCACGCATCGGGGTGTCCCCGCTTGAAAAATCCACCCGCTACGTGCATTTCAACCAGAAAACGGACGGAAAATACCGCTATTTGCGCGAGGAGCGCATAATGCAAAGCCCTTTTGCGGACGAATACACAAGCGCAATGGACCTGCTTTTTGACACTTACAGCAAGCTAAACGAGCCACTCACAAATGCAATGCAGGAAAAATACCCAAACGAAAGCCAAGCCTCAGAGCGCGCATACGCCTCCTCAATACGCGCAAAAGTGTGCGACATGCTCCGTTGCCTCCTCCCTGCCTCCACTCTCACAAATACTGGCTTGTACGGGAACGGGCGCGCATTTGAGTATATGCTCCTGCGCATGCATGCAAGCCCGCTTTCGGAGATAAAGGCAACAGCAGAAGGGATGCAAAGCGAGCTAAATCTGGTAATCCCCTCCTTTGTGCGCCGCGCAAACGACAAATACGGCCAAGCAACGCAGCAGTATATGAACGAAACAAATGCAACCGTAAAAAAAACACTCGCATCCTATGAATTAACCGAAAACGCAAGCGCACGCCCCAATGCCGCAGGAGACGCCACAGGGGTTGAGCTTGTCCATTATGATTCCGACGCTGAAAACAAAGTTCTTGCAGCAATACTCTTTGAGCACTCGGAAAAATCCCTTGCACAGCTCTATTCCCTTGCGCAAAAGATGCCCAAGGAAGAAAAAGAGAAAATCCTGCTCGCATATATGGGCGGGCGTGCCAACCGGCGCCAAAAGCCTTCCCGCGCATTTGAGAATGCGCACTACTGCTTTTCCCTGTGCGGCAATTTCGGCATGTACCGCGACTTGCACCGCCACCGCATCCTTACCCAGTTCCGCCAGCCCCTCTCAACGCAGCACGGCTTTGAAATGCCGCACGAGCTAATTGAATACGGGCACGAAAAAGAAGTGCGCGAGGCTGTTGAAACTGCCGCCTCCCTTCAGGTGCGCATGAAAGAAAAAATGCCCCTTGAATCCCAATACGCAGTCCCGATGGGCTATAGGCTGCGCTGGTACATGAACATGAACCTGCGCGAGGCATACCATTTCATTGAGCTTCGCTCAATGCCCCAGGGGCACATAGATTACAGGAGGATGGTGCAGCAAATGTACCTGAAAATAAAGAACGTGCACCCCGTCTTTGCATCGGGCATGAAATTCGTTGACATGTCAGAAGGCGGGCTTGAGCGCTTGGATGCGGAAAAGAAAACCGACAAAAAACTTGAAGAGCTAAAGAAAAAATACGGGCATTAAGGAAACCTCCTGTTTGATTGGGGGTTGAAACCCCCAAGGTGCATTGGGAAACGCTTTGTCCCCCTTATGGGATGGGCCCGCAGGGAATCGAACCCCGAGTCTCTACTGTGTGAGAGTAGCGTCTTAACCATCGCCGGCAATGCTGCCCTGCGGCAGCAAAGCATTCGACTACGGGCCCACGTTGCATCATTTATGAAAAACAATGCTAAAAAACGTATGTGCGCACAGAATTTAATCAGTGCTCCAGGTTGTCATCATCAATTTCTCTCAGCAAACCTGCTTTTCATCAATAAAATAAATGGGAAGAAAAAAGCCTATAATGCTGCCTCTTTCCCAAGTATCTCCGCCTTGTCTGTTTTCTCCCACGTGAATTCCGGCTCCTCGCGCCCAAAGTGCCCATAAGCTGCCGTCTTCTTGTAAATGGGCCTCCTAAGCTGCAAATCCTCTATTATCTGCCCGGGCTTAAGCCTAAAGTGCTTTCTTATGAGCGGCTCTATTTTCTCCTTTGCAACTTTCTCAGTTCCAAAAGTGTCAACAAAAATAGAGACCGGCTCCGCAACGCCTATCACGTATGCAAGCTGCACTTCGCATTTGCTTGCCAAGCCTGCAGCAACAACATTCTTTGCAATGTAGCGCGCCATGTAGCAAGCAGACCTGTCAACTTTTGTGGGGTCTTTGCCGGAGAAGCACCCGCCTCCGTGCGCAGCCATGCCCCCGTAAGTATCCACAATGATTTTCCTTCCGGTTACTCCCGTATCCCCTGCAGGGCCTCCCAGCACGAACCTTCCAGTTCCGTTCACAACTACCTTGGTTTCCTCATTGTAATATTTCCCAAGAACCGGCTTTACAACGTGCTCCAGCAAATCCTCCTTTATTTTTTCAGCAGTAAGCTCCTTCCCATCCGCCGCCTCATCATGCTGCGCAGCAATTACAACCGTAGTAACGCGCTGGGGCTTGTGCTCCTCATTGTACTCAACCGTTACCTGCGTTTTCCCATCAGGGCGAAGGTAAGGGACAATTTTCTCCTTGCGCACTTGTGAGAGCCTGTATGCAAGCTTGTGCGCAAGTGAAATCGGAAGCGGCATAAGCTCAGGTGTCTCATCAGTCGCATAACCGAACATTATGCCCTGATCCCCTGCCCCGATATTTTCAATGCCGTCCTCCTTTACGCCCATTGCAATGTCAGGCGACTGCGCGTGTATGGATACCATTACCCCGCTTCCCTTTGCATCAAAATAATACTCCGGCTTTGTATACCCGATATCCTCAAGGGTTTTGCGCACAATGTCCTGTATTTCCGCATACCCG
This sequence comes from Microcaldota archaeon, assembly GCA_018304295.1. Taxonomy (GTDB): domain Archaea; phylum Micrarchaeota; class Micrarchaeia; order Anstonellales; family Anstonellaceae; genus Anstonella. The sequence continues at coordinate 17,819 of JAGVWK010000030.1, forward strand.
TTAGTGGTAACTTCCCCGGCAACAACTACCAATCCTGTCGTTACAAGCGCCTCAACCGCAACGTGCGACTTTGGGTCTTGGCGTATAAGCTCGTCCAGTATTGCATCTGAAATCTGGTCGCACACCTTGTCAGGGTGCCCCTCTGTTACCGACTCTGAAGTAAACAGGTATTTAGCCATCAATCTCACCTCAAAGAATGCCACAGGCGCAATATAAATATCTTTTTGCATCCTTTATTCCCAAAGGAATAAGCACTCCATAAGCAGGCTTCACCATCCATAATGCTGCGCCCTTGAGTACTCAAACGATCTCATGGCGGGCACAAAGCCCTTGCCAAAGAGCGCGGGGTTTTTCAGCATTATTTTCGCGCCTATTTTAAGCGCCGCAAGAGGTGGCACTGAGCTTATGTCCTCAGGCAGCACGCTTCCAACCTGCCCAAGCTCTTCATCCGACATTGCATAAAGCGCATTTTTTCCCCTTATTATTTTCTCATACGAAGGGAATTCCGCTTTCCACATACTTTCATATTGGGAAAAGAATCCTTCACTATAATCCCCAGTGCTTATCGCCTTCATTGCAACTTCCGCAGCCATTTTCCCGCTCACCATTGCAAGCTGCGTTCCCCCCTCAAAAAGAGGCGACGTAAAACCTGCCGCATCCCCTATAAGAAGCGCCCCGCCAGCATAAGTTTTTGCAGCAGGGCCTGACACAACAATCGCGCCTCCAAATGCCTTCTTTACCTTTTTTCCCTCCCATCCCATTTTCTTTACAAATTCCTTTAGCTTTGCGCCGGCATTAAAGCCCGCCCTGTCCTTTGCCTTTGCGCTCAATCCCACGTTTGCGCTCCCATCCTCCTTTGGTATCATCCACAAATACCCTTCAGGCGCATATTGCGGCCATATGTAAAAGTCCAGCAGCCCCTCTTGTGGAATATCCTCCATATGAAACTGTATGCCGCTTGCAATCTGGTGCATGCTGCCAAGCTGCAGTTTCCTCAGAAGAAACCCAATATACCCGCTTGCATCAATAAGGACCTTTGCGCCCACTTCCCACTTGCTTGTTTTTACAAGCCATCCGCCGCTTGCCCTCCTTTCCACTTCTTTTGCAGCCTCCCCAAGCATGAATTTTGCCCCGTTCTCCTGCGCAAGGGATGCAATATGCCGCTCAAATATCTGCTTGTGCAGTACATACCCCCCCTCGCGCGCAACAGTTTGCGCGTTATTCGGGAACACCACGCGCACCCCCTTTACATTTGCAGCAATAGCCTCTTTTGGAAGCCGCAATTCCATCCTTTGCAGCGCAAGCTCTGAAAGGCACTCGCCGCAATGCACCGGCTCTCCTATTGCAGGATGCTCCTCAAGAACAGCAACCTTGAGCCCGTATTGGCTGCCTTTAAGGGCAGCAACCGCCCCTCCTGGCCCGGCGCCTATTACAACAACGTCAAATTCTTCCATGCTCTGCATTTGCGCAACCAAAATTTTAAACGCTTCACATAACAAGGCGAAAAGAGGCTTACTGCGGATAGCCCGGATTCTCGTACAAAAGCCGTATCTCATTCGCAGAAAGCACGCGGCTGAAAATTAGCACTTCATCAATTGTGCCTGCGAAATAAGTAGTGCCGGGACTGCTTTCCCTATGAGCCAGGTGGATGGGCCCCGTATCCGCATTTATTGTTCCGGATGTGGATGTATAGTTCTTAAGCCCGCCATCCACATACAGCTGCAACAAACCGCTTGAGCTGTCATAAGTTCCTGCAAAATGGTGCCATTCTGAAGGTGTTGGCACGTAGCAGTTAGAAGTCTCTCCCTGCCAGTCAATACCGTTGTGTATTATGAAACAAATCTGACCTCCATCGTTTTTTCCTAATATGTATGCGCTGTACTTGCTTACCAGCTGCCACCGCCCGCTATAGTCGCTGCTGTTGGCAGATTTTACCCAAGCGGTTACAGTTATTGCATCGGTGGGGTTTACGCTGGGCAGGACAACATAATCGTCCACCCCGTCAAAATCAAGCGCATAGCCGCTTTTGCCGCTCACCCACGTTGGCCCGTTTGTCAAATTCCCGGCGTTTGCGCCCCTGCTGTCCGCCGCGCTTGTGCCCCCTCCTTCTTCAAATTTCCAATATGCAGCAAGCCCGTCAAGAAGCTCAGGATATTCAATTGCCCCTATTTTGAACTTTATATCAGTCTGCTGCCTCTTTACGTCCTTTGTGCTGCCAGTAGGCCACACAAGCATTCCCACTACCAGTGTTGCAAGCAGCAATGCGACCCCAAGAAGGACAAGATATTCTGTTGCGCCCTGCGCTTTCATGCAAAAATTTCCCTCGTAAACAATAAAAAGCTTCTGGATAACGCGGCACAATAGCCGTTTATAAAAGTTGCACCCGAGTTCCAAATATGCTTACAAAGCCAAAAAAAAGCATCCTTGCATACGTGAAAAAAGGCGCAAAGAAAAAGGCGGACGTATCCATAATAGTCCCAACCCTCAATGAGGAAAAATACGTGGAGCGCTGCCTGAATTCCCTCTCAAAGCAGCGCTATTTTGGCACCTACGAGATAATAGTCGCTGACGGCCATTCCTCCGACAAGACGCGTTCCATTGCGAAAAAATACGCAGACAAAATAGTGATAGAGCACACGCGCACAATAGCTGCCGGAAGGCAGGCAGGCGCAAGAGTTGCAACCGGCAAGCTCATAGTTTACACTGGCGCGGACGTTGTAGTCCCATCTGACTGGCTCAGCCGCATTTGCGCCCCGTTTGCTGACAAGAAAGTAGTGGCGGCGTTTGGCAGCCTTATCCCCTCCGATGGGACGGAATTTGACGATTTCCTGTGCCAGTTCATACTAAATCCGCTCGCAGGCATTTTGCACGCCATTGGCTTCATATACGTATACGGGGACAATATGGCATTCAAGCGCAGCGTATTTGACCAGATAGGCGGCTTTAACATAGATCTCGTTACTGCAGAGGACACGGACATAATGAAGCGCATACGCTGCATCGGGGCTGTGGAATACGTTCCCAAGGCGCAGGTGCTTTTCTCAATGCGGCGCGTGCGCAAATGGGGCTACCCCAAATACGTGCTCTTCCACACAATAAACTTCTTTCGCACGCACATAATGGGTCAGGCATTTGACAAGTACGAGCCCGTAAGGTAGCCTCGCCCTGTTAGCACTGCTAGTTCAGCATTTTTGTAAGCCCCACGCTCACCTGCGGCTTGCGGAATTGCCCATTTATCACTTTTACGTGCGCATCAACAATCGCACCTTTGCCCACCCATCTCCTTGCATGCAGTTTAACGTCCCTCCAATCCCTGCCGCCCACGCCACCTGAAACGAGCAGCACATTCTCTCCCACCTGCATACCGATGCCCTTCCAAACAATTTTTCCACTGCTATCCGCCTGCACTTTTCCTGATAGCGTGAGCTCAAGCCCGCCTGCAAAAGCCCTTCTTGCTTCCATAGCCGCAGCAGAGATGTGCGTTTTTACGTCCGTTTCAAGCGAGCCCCTCAAAAGCACCTGCGCACCCGGCCTAACAATCCCAAGCACCCCAACGGACGCATTCCCGTCAGGCTTTGCGCTAACGCCGGCAGCAACGATGCCTCCAAGCTGCATGCCCGCGTTCAAAGTGCGGTTTTGCTCTGAACCGTTTAAACTCAGGGCAGCATCCACAAATATGTCTTCCAAGCCGTAGTTCACCTGCATTGATGCCACATCAACTCCTCCACTGCCCGCTTCCGCACTTACATACCCCCAGTTCCCATATTGGGTCCAAGTGGCTGGATTCAAATGCGTGCCTGCATCAGTGAAGTTCGGGTAATTGCCCGGCTGCGCAACCCCTACCTTCGGTAAAAGCGACATTATTGCCGCAAGTGCCGCTGCCGCAGCTTGCGCGAATTTTACGTTCCTCATTTTCACACCCCTCTATTTCTTCTCACAATACAAACATATATATTTATGTGGTGAGTTAAAACACCACAAAAGTGATGATATGGCTGAAGAACTCCCTGTATTGCAGGAACTGGGGCTTTCCCCCAACGAGGCAAGGCTCTACATGCTCCTTGCAAAGGAGGGGAAGATGAAGGCAAGCGAATTGTCCGTGAAATGCAATTTGCAGCGGCGGACAGTATATGATACGCTGGCACAGCTTGAAAAGAAGGGCATGGCAGGCAAGGCGAAAGTGGGGGGAGTGCTTACGTTCACTCCTTCTCCCCCCTCTTCTTTGCTCATGTTCCTAGACGAGAAGCGCGACGCGGTGGAGAAAATCCTCCCGCTTCTCTCGCGTTCCTTTGAGGCCCAGGAAAAAACCTCCGTGTCAGTTCTCTACGGGAAAGCAGGGATAAAAATGGTGCTTGAGGACGTGCTTGCGCAAAGGCAGGACTACTACGCATACCATGGGCAGCTCCAATTCTTTGAATACATGCCACGGTTCATGCGCATCTTCAACGAAAAGCGCAAGCGCCTGAAAATACGCACAAAATACCTGCTCCTTGATGTCCCGCACGCGCGCGAGCACGCGCCCCACATGCCCCTTGCGCAGATAAAATTTATTGACCCATCCTCCCTTTCCGCAGGCGTGTACTGGACTTACGCAGACAGGCTCGTGCTTTTCGTGCTCCAAGAGGAGCCTGTCACAATATTCATAAAAAACGCGGAGCTTGCGCGCGCATTCAAGAAGAATTTTGAGAAGATTTTTGACGCAACGCCATCCGCAACAGGCAAGTAGCTACTCCTCAACATACCTGCTTATCTTATCCCTCATGTTCACAACGAATTTTTTCCCGCCTTTCTCGTAAAAAAGAAGCTGCCCCTTTGAGCCTTTTATTTCACCGTTTATTTCCACGCTTGCATTCGCGCCCTTTGCATCAGGGTAGTATTCGCGCATTTCCCTCACTTTCATTTCCCCTGCGTTTTCCGCCAATAGGCCGCTTTGCTCTATGTCCGCAAGCATTTGCCCAAACCCCAGCTTTGCCTTTGCATAGTCAAACTCCAATCTCTTCATTTTTGAGTCCGCCCTCACCGCGTTTGAGAGCCCAAAATGCGACTGCACGGTTTCCTCAACCGAATACACCTCGTCAGGCCCCAAAAATATCCCTATTTCAGCAGCAAAATCCGCTCCCTGTTCCACCCATCTTTCAAGAAGCCTCTCCTTCCTTGTAATGCCGCATTTTTTTATGTCCTGCCCAAACCCCACTACGTAAATGGAATACTCCTGCTTTTTGCACTCTTCGTACAATTCAGGGTAAAGCGAAAAATCCCCAACCGTAAATGCACGGCTCTTATCCAGATACGCGCACGTGGGGCACTGCCTTGTATTAATAGCGCGGTTCATGCACGTGAGCTGCCCGTCCCTGCTCCCATATCCTGTGCACGCCTTTAATGCGGAAAAGCCCATTACTTTTTTCCCTGAAAGCGCAACCTTTTCGTGCTCCCCGTTTTCCTCAACGAACAATTTTGGCATTTCCTTTAGGGAAGGGAAAAAATTCACTATGTGAAGCATGGAAAAATATGCGCATTTGGATTTAAAAAACACACGAGGGTAGCTTTCCAGTGGCTACCTAGGGGGAACACAAACTCTCCACTTATTCCCCCTAAGGTCTCACCCCTCCCATAGGGGGAACATATGCAACCTTTCGGTCCCCCTGAGGGTTTCACCCCCTTATCCGACCTGAACGCTTTGCTTGGGAACGCAAACTTTTCACCTATCTTGTGAACGCCAAACATCATCAATCTGGCATTTACGCCGTGCGCCGCATTAAGGCATCCGCCGAATCCCCCTTGCATAACTTTAATAACGCCCAAGAAGAAACAAATGCGGTGAGCGCATGGCAAAAACACCCCTTAGCGAAATACTGAACGCGGAACTCAAAACCCTTGAAGAAAAGAACCTTTTGTGGAAAATACGCCAGTTGCAAAGCCCTTCAGAGCCCCATGCGCTTGTGGACGGGAAAAAAGTCCTCATGCTCTGCTCAAACAATTACCTTGGGCTTTCTAACCATCCTGCACTCAAGCAAGCCGCAATGGACGCAATTGAAAAATACGGGGCAGGCAGCGGCTCTGTGCGCGCAATCGCAGGCACAATGGACTTGCACGCAAAACTTGAGGAAACAATCGCTCGCTTCAAGCACACCCCTGCCTCCCTGTATTTCCAGACGGGCTTTGCTGCAAACGCAGGCTCGCTTCCGGCATTGCTTGCTGAAGGCGACCTGGCGCTCTCAGACGAGCTCAACCACGGCAGCATAATAGACGGGGTGCGCCTCTCAAAGGCAGCGCGCGCGATTTTCAAGCACAAGGATATGGCAGACCTTGAGCGCGTTCTCAAGGAAACAGCAGGCAAGCACAAGAAAACCCTCATAATTACGGACGGCGTTTTCTCAATGGACGGAGATATCGCCCCACTTGACAAGATACAAAAGCTCGCAGAGGAATACGGCGCATACATATACGTTGATGACGCGCACGGGGACGGAGTGCTTGGCGACCATGGGCGCGGCATTGTGAGCCATTTCAGCCTTGAAGGGAAAATTGAATGCGACATGGGCACGTTCTCCAAGGGCTTTGGCGTGGTGGGCGGCACTGTTGCAGGCTCGCAGGAGCTTTGCAAGTTCCTGCTCAACAAGGCGCGCACTTTCCTTCTTAGCGGCTCAGCCCCGCCGGCAACCGCGGCAGCCTGCATAGCCTCCCTTGAATTGCTTGAAAAAGACGATTCTCTTGTAAGGCAACTGTGGGAAAACACAAAATATTTCAAAAAAGAGCTTGCCTCGCTCGGGTTTAATACCGGCGAGAGCGAAACGCCCATCACCCCCATAATGCTTGGGGAAAGCAAGCTTGCGCAGGACTTTGCAACCGAAATATTTGCGGAGGGCGTGTTTGCGCTCCCGATAGTGTTTCCAATGGTTGCGCAGGGAAAGGCGCGCATACGCACAATGATGAACGCCTCCCTTACAAAAGAAGACCTTGCTTTTGCGCTAAGCGCATGCGAGCGCGCAGGAAAAAAGCTAAAGGCAATTTAAAACAAAGCAAAAAAAACTGCAAGGGCTTGCTCGCCCCCAGTTTTCTTTTTAGCACTTGCGCATTCTTAGCACTTGCACACTGAGCACCAGCCCATCTTGTGCGCCATTTTTGAAACCCCGTAGAGCGCAAGCAGCACTCCGCCCACGAGCGTTCCGCCGTTGAACATTCCCATGGCGCCAGCCGCAAAGGACGCGCCCGAAAGCAGCACAACAAGCCCTGATAGCATGCCGCACGTGCATCCCATTCCGCAGTGTTTTTCTTCCATCTTAGCCATTTGAACCCCTCCATAAATTGGTAAATTGCTTTCAGGCAAAAAGTTATTAAACACAATGCCGGCGCATCGGGATAAAACCACAAAGGGCGTTAATAATGCTCAAATCTGTGCCAGCAGCTCCTTATTCTTTTCAAAGTAGTCCCTTGAGGGCTTAAGAAGCGCAGCCATTTCGCTTGCCGCAGCGTTCTTGAGATCCATTGGGTGCAGCTTTCCTTCCACATACGCTTCCTTAAGCTCAACCGCACTTGCAAACTCCGCATCTCCCCCGAATTTTGCAGGGCGCGTTATTTGCAAAGGCTTTTCGCCCCTCATAATGAGCATTTCGCACATCTCTATTATTGGGTTGTTCTCTACTACTTTCTCAGGGCAGTATGCCTTTCCGATTTTTGCCTTTATTTCCGCCTCACTGTCATGTATGTAAATGCACGTCTGCGGCTTGCTCTTTGACATCTTTGATGAAATCTCAATGTCCTCTTTTTCATTTTGCTCAAATCCCATTTTGGATGGCCCGCTTAATCCCATAAGCAGCTTATGGTGCAGCGCAACGGTTTTTTTCCTTTTGAATTTGTCCGCAATTTCCCGCGCCAATACGTGCACCTTTCTCTGGTCAGTTCCAGCGTGCATTATCTGCACATCCAGCTTGAAAACATCCGCTGCCTGCATTGCGGGGTAGAGGATGCTTGCACAGTCCTGCGCGTCTTTTTCAGTTCTTCCCATAATCGTGGTGCAGCGCAGCATCCTTGCAATGGTGGTGCCCTTGCTTATGTTAAGCACGTCCTTCCAATAATCCGAATCGTACAATTTTGAAGCGAGCACATAGCTTACCTTGCCTTCATCCAGCCCCAGCGAGAGAAACGCGCTCTTGAAATATCCTAGCGCAACCTTCTGTATTTTCTCCAAATCCCCGCCCAGCTTCCCATTTATCCACGCATGGTAGTCCGCCAAGAAAATTGTAGGCTTAACGCCCGCCTCCAGAAAGTCCCTTACCTTAAGCGCAGTAACAAGCCCGCTTCCCAGATGCACCTTGCCTGAAATCTCAAACCCTATGTAGTGCTTTGGGTGCGCATAATTCTCAAAAATCCCCTTAAGCTCGTCCCTTGTGAGCACCTCGCTCACAGGCGGGCGGCACACAAGCTCTATTTTCTTTTCAATATCCATGGGATAAATACAAAAAGAAGGAATAAAACAGTTTGTGGCATGCAACATTCCCATTAGTTGCCATTTTTATACTTTCTGTCCCATATCACACTATGTCGCGCCAAGGCACAGTATTGGTAGCAACCAACGGTGCCATATCCGGGCCGCGCGTGTATAGCGAGCATCTTACAACGCCCCAAGATTACCGACGTTTTCGGCGCTCCCAGATGCCTTTTGACTATACCCCCATGGACGACGCATTCATGCGCACGCCTAAGGCACAGCGACCGTCCCATCCTGACCTTTCCATTGTAAATATTACAAAAACCCTTCCTAATCGCACGCTCTTGGAGTACAATCGCATCGTGCTGCCCATAGTTGTAAAATAGGCAATGCTCGCAGCACTGCAGCGCAACCTGCTCAATGCGCAGAGCACTTCCGAAGAAATTCTGCGACTATGCATAAGCGACAAAACGCTCATAGATGCAAGCCGCCTAAGCGCATCCAACAGCCCTGCCGGGCTGCCCCTAAAGCGCCACACTGCATTCTTTTGCATGCTGGAAGATTTTTTCAAGGATAAGCGGCTTATAAAAGCCCTTTTTGAAGAGGCTCGCGAAGAACTCAGGAAAAATCCGCCCAAACCTTCGCAGAACAATCACGCGCATTCAAACGGCTTTCCTGCTCCCCTGCAAGACATGCTGGAGGAACCTCACGAGCCAACGCCTAAGGTAATCGGCTATGCTGAGCTAACTGTACGGCATCTGCGACCCGCATACTCTTAAATTACCCATGCTTCCTTATTCTACTTCGTGATGACAAAAGGTGATCTCGGAGGCGCAAGCCCATGACGATAGACGGACGGTCTGATGCTACTAATATACGACAGACGGAGGCAAGCTTTTTATAGTCCAAGAGCTGGGACACAAGCATGAGCTTCCAAAGAGAAATTCCGCGAGGACAAAATCAGCTTCCGCCTGCGCAAAAGGACCCCGACAAGTTCCTAGCAGCAGTTAGGGGATTGTCTAACGAACACCTTGCGGCTATGAAGGATTTTGACCGCGAAAAGACAGCCCAAGGAATGGCGCAGGGCACGCGCTACATGTACGCTTACAGCCTCTCCAAGCTTGCCAGATTCATGAAAAAGCCCTTCCAAAGCGCAACAAAAGCCGATTTGATTGATTTTCTTAAGGAATATAGCTGGTACAAGTCCCGCTCCCTAAAAGTTTCTATAAAAGCCTTCTACAAATGGCTGAACAATGACAAGGGCTACCCTGAAAGCGTCTCTTGGATAAAGACCCACGGCTACGAAAGGAGAAAACTGCCCGAGGAGCTGCTTACAAAAGAAGACATTAAGGCGCTCGTAGAAGCCGCGCAAAACCCCCGCGACAGGGCGCTTATTTTCATGCTCTACGAGTCCGGGGCTCGCGCAGGCGAAATACTGGGCATCCGCATAAAGCACATTAGCTTTGACAAATACGGTGCCCAAGTAATGCTGGACGGAAAGACGGGCATGCGCAGGATACGCCTCATAGACTGCATTCCCGACCTCAAGCTCTGG
>JAGVWK010000034.1 GCA_018304295.1 Microcaldota archaeon
TTTCAGTATTTCGTGAAATCCTTGAAGAACCTCTTTTTCAGCTCGCCAAAGAGTATTAGCAAAAGCGCGCTTGAGAGCGCAAAGAGAAGCTCCACTGGCTCAAGGGGGACTGTGCCGAATATCTGCTGCAGATAGGGGATGTAGAGGATGCACATTTGAAGGGCAATGGAGAGCATTATTGCAGCAAGAAGGTATTTGTTGGAAAAGAGGTTTTTGAAAAGGGAGATGTCAGGAGCCTTGCAGTTGAGCGCGTTTGCAAGCTGCATGAATACGAATGCAGTGAAGGCGACTGTGGTGGCTTTTTGCGCTGAAATCGGGGTGAAGATAAAGAGCGTGAAAATCGTAACTGCAGCCATGCAAAGGCCGGTTATTGCAATTGAGAGAATCATGTTGCGGCTTACAAAGTCCGCGTGGGGGTTGCGGGGAGGCTTGTCCATTTCGCCTTCTGAGGAGGGCTCTGCGCCAAGCGCAAGCGCGGGCGGGCCGTCCATTATGAGGTTTACCCAAAGTATTTGTATTGCGCCCATGGGCAGGGAAAGCCCGAGGAAGGGCGGGAAAAACATTGCAGCCATTGCCGCAACGGAAGTTGAGAACTGGTAGCGCACAAAGCTCTTTATGTTGCGGTATATTGAGCGGCCGTGCTCTATTGCGGTTACTATTGTTGAGAAGTTGTCGTCAAGCAGCACCATGTCGGAAACTTCCTTTGCAACGTCCGTGCCTGAAATGCCCATTGCAATGCCTATGCTTGCGCGCTTTATTGCGGGAGCGTCATTTACGCCGTCCCCCGTAACTGCGACTACTTCGCCTTTCTTGGAAAGAGTGCTTACTATGCGCAGCTTTTGCTCAGGTGTGGTGCGGCAGCACACGGCAGTGGATGAGAGCCGCTGGGAAAGCCTGTATTCGTCAAGGGAGTCTATTTCGTCCCCGCCAAGCATATGCGTATCCTCCTCCCCTTCCGCCATAAGGCCTATTTGCTTTGCTATTGCAACTGCCGTGGGGCGAGAGTCCCCTGTTACCATTATAACGCGTATTCCGGCGTGCCTGCAGGTTTCTATTGCGGATGCGACCTCCTTGCGCGGGGGGTCAATCATGCCCACAAAACCCACAAGCACAAGCTCGCGCTCCGCATCGTCAAGGGCGTAGTGGGGCTTCTCCTTTACTTTTTTGTATGCGAGCGCAAGAACGCGAAGCGCGCGCAAAGAGAACTCGTCTGTTTTTGCATGCATGGACTTTAGGAGCGTGGAGTTTAGCGGGACCTCGCCATTTTGCGTAAGAATCTTTTTGCAGTGCGGCAACACCATTTCAGGCGCGCCTTTTACAAAGGAAATTGTGCCCTCGCTTGTGTTGCGCACAACGCTCATCATTTTCCTGTCCGAGTCAAAAGGGAACTCTGCAATAAGCTTGTTTGAGGAGCGCAAAGTTTCGGGCTCAAGGAAGGCTTTTTTTGCCGCAACCAGAAGCGCCGCCTCTGTGGGGTCGCCTGCTATCCCTGAGAGCTTCTCACCAGTGTATATGAAAGTGGAGGAATTGCAAAGCACCCCTATTTCAAGAGCCCGCAGCGCAAGCTGCTGAGTTGCTGCTGGTGCGCCGGGGAGAGTGGTGGAAGAGGCGCCCGGGAGGGGTGCGTTTGGACTGGAATGGGCTGCTGCGGGCTTGCCTGATGTGTGCGTGCGTGCTGCAAGATTGCCTGCTGCGCGCGTGCTTGTTGGATGCGTCAGGGTGTCGTTGGGAGGCGTTGTGGCGTTTGGATGCGCTTGCGCGTGCATTTGGGTTGCGTGCGCCAAAGCGGCAGGCGCGTGCGCTGCGTGCGCCTGGGAGGATGGCGTGTGCCCAAAATGCATGTGCCCGTCCTCAAGGGCGATGCCGTCAAAAGTAAAATCAGAGTCCCCTGCCCAAAGGTGCGTAACAGTGATGCGGTTTTGCGTTAGCGTGCCTGTTTTGTCTGTGCATATTACGGTTGCGCTGCCAAGGGTTTCAACGGCAGGAAGGCGGCGCACTATTGCCTTTTTCTTTGACATTGCCTGCACCCCTACTGCAAGCGTGATTGTAATTATTGTGGGGAGCCCTTCGGGAATGGAGGCAACTGCAAGGGAAATTGCGACAACGAACATCTGCTCAAAGGGCTCACCGCGCAAAATGCCGAATATGAAAAAGAGCACTGATAGCCCTATTGCAACAAACCCGATTTTTTTCCCAAGCTCTGAAAGGGACTTCTGGAGAGGCGCCTGCTCCTCGCTTGTTGAAGAAAGCGAGCTTGCTATTTTGCCAAACTCCGTGTGCTTGCCGGTGTAGGCTACCAGCGATTTCCCGTGCCCGCGCACTATTGTTGTGCCTGCATAAAGCATGCTTGTGCGCTCTGCAAGGTGCGTATGCTCTGAAACCTCGCCCTCGCGCTTGTGCGTGGGGCGGGATTCGCCGGTAAGGGAGGACTGGTCAACTGAGATGTTTGCGCTCTCAAGCAGCAGGCAATCCGCGGGTATTTTGTCGCCTTCTGAGAGCAGTATTATGTCGCCGGGCACAAGGTCGCGGGCGTCTATGAGGGTTTCCCTGCCGTCCCGCAGCACAAGCGCCTTGGGGTTTGTGAGGCTCTTGAGGGCTGAAAGCGCGCTTTCTGCCTTGTATTCCTGCAAAAAGCCGAAAAGAACGCTGAGCACAACCGCGATGAATATTACGACGCCGTCTATTTGCTTGCCCACGTAAAAGGAAAGCCCTGCCGCAACAATGAGCATTATTATCAGGATGTTGTTGAACTGCGCGAGAAGCAGCTTTGGCCATTGCGGGGGCTTTGTTTCAACAAGTATATTGCGCCCGTAGGTGGAAATGCGCTTTTGCGCCTCCTGCTGGGAAAGCCCGCTGTGGGAAGAGCCGAGAAGGGAGAACGCCTTGCTTGCGGATGCTGAGTGGAACTTCTGCGTATCTGCCATGGAGAGAGAACGGGATAAAAATTTAAAAGTCCGTAAGCTTTGATTGTTTTTTCTTTTTGGAAAGCGGGGGCTTGGCAAAAATGCGGGTGGCTTTTTCTTTTGCCGGGATTCCTTCTTTAGTTGCGGGGGGTGTTTGGGCCTCTTGCGGCGCCGGTTTTCCTGCTGCCTGGGGGTTTTTTCCATCTTCTGGCATTTGCTTGCCGGTCGGGGCGGGCTTGTTTGCGGCTTGTGGAAGATGCGTTGCTGCAGATGCGGGCTTTGTTTTGGGAAGGGTTTTTTGCAGGGAGCTTTTTTCCGATGCAGGCTGCCTTGCGGCAGGCTGCTGTGCGGCAGGCTGCGCTGGCTCTTTTTTCTTCAGTGAGGATACCCCGTATGCAGCCATCCCGCCCACTATGCTTTTCATTTTCTTTTCGCGGTTTTTTGAAGCCCAGTAGAATGCCTCATCGCGTGTTCCTTCCGTAAGGAGGATTATCACTTTCCCAGCCTTTGCCCGCCCTGCGCGCCCGCGCCTTTGTATTGAGCGTATTTCACTTGGGATTGGCTCAAAGAATATCACGGTATCAACGAGAGGGATGTCAAGCCCCTCCTCCCCTATTGAGGTTGCAACCATTGCGTCAAATTCGCCATTGCGGAAAGCTTCTATTGTGAGCTTTTGCAGCTCTTGCGTGAAGCCGTCTTTTTTGCCCATAAATGGGCGGGCGTGTGTCCCGTGCGAAACAAGCTCTTGGGCTATTTTTTCCACCTGAAAGCGGTATTGGGCAAAAATAAGATATTTGTCAGCTGGCGCTGCTTTTATGAGCTCTACGAGCTTTGCAAGCTTTGGGTGCTCTGCGGAATCCTCAAGTATTTTCTCAAACTTTGCAAAGCGGTAGTCCTGCAAAAGCCGCAAAAGCGCTTTTGTGGGGGTGCGCGCGCGCAGCTTTTCAATGTATTTTTTGCACGTTGCGACACCTTGGGTTTCAAGAAGCTCAAGTATGTGCACCAAATTAAAGAGAGTGGAGTGGTGGGAAAGCGCTGCAAAGCGGCGCCCTCCCTTGTCCGCAAGTATGCGCGCACGCAGCTCAAGAAGAGGCTTTTTGGAGTAAAAACGGCTGAAAAAGCCCATGCTGCGCAACTTCTCCGCCTGCTCCTTTGCCATTAAGTCCGCAATTTCCTTTGCGGCGCGAAGCTCCTTGCTAAGCGCAACAGGCACCCAAGTTACGTCAAGGGGCTTTACGTATTGGGATATTTTGGGGTCTGTTGCGTCAAGGATTTGAACGTTCTTTATCAGAAGCGCGTCAACTATTTCCTGTATTTTCTTTTTGTTGCCCCCCGGAGAGGCAGTGAGGCCCACAAGAAGAGAATTTTGCGCTGCTGCTGTTTTTGCAACAAAGGTGTAGGAATAGTTGCCAACTGCACGGTGCGCCTCGTCAAAAATGCAAAGGGAAGTGCCGGCAAAGGAAAGCCTGCCGGAAAGAAGGTCGTTCTTTATGCATTGGGGAGTGGAGATTATTATGCGCCTGCTGTAAAGCCCTGCGCGCTGCGACGCGGCAGTCTTGCCGCTCACAAGGGAAACGTCCGTTTCTTTTGCGCTTGTCTGGGTGAGAAGGGTCTTATAGTGCTGCTCGCAAAGCGGGCGGGTGGGAGCAAGGAGAAAGCATTTTCCTTCATTTGCCTTGTGGGAAATGAGAAGAAATGCAATAAGGGTTTTTCCCAAGCCCGTTGGAAGCACCACAAGCGTGTTGCCGGCAGACAAGCAGGAATGCGCTATTTCAAGCTGGTAGGCACGCGGAGGCAGCTTTAGGGAAATTTCAGCAGGGGCGTTTTCCATTGGAACCGCAGATAAATGCAGCGCAATAAATAAATGCTAGATGAATTGTAAATATATAAAAAATGTAAGAAAAATTGTTTATAATTGAGTATGTGCGGGCGGAAAGTAAAATAGTAAAATATATAAAGATAATTGTTTATAATAAAAATTATGGCGCAATTGACAGCACAAGAGGTAGTTGAGGATGTGATTAGGGGGGGAACCGCAGAAGGCTATTCCATAGACTGGGCAGAAGGGACAAAGAACCCAAACTCGCTTGGGGAAAAAATCGCGGCGTTTGCAACTTCTGCGGGTGGCTGCCTGATAATAGGGTTGGATAACGATAGGGTGGTGCAGGGAATAGGGGACAAGCAGGCGCTAATATCGCAAGTGGGGGATGTTTTGCGCAACTGCCAGCCGATTCCACCTGTGGGCGAGCCGGAGTTTGTAGAAAAAGATGGCAAGCTTTTGGCGGTTTATCGGATTCCGTCCTTAGGCGGGACAATCTGTGAGTATAAGGAAGTGGCGTATCACAGGGTTCAGGATTCAGTAAAGAAAATGACTGCAAAGGAGATAATGCACAGGCTTACGTTATGCGGCCCTGCGTCGTGGGAAGAAAGGCCGAGTATTGCAGATGTTGAAGAGATTGATAAGGAAGAATTGGAGTATTGCCTTAAGAAAATACAGGAGAGAAACCCGCTGGAGCCAAAAACAAGCGAAAATTTCCTTAGAAGCGGCAAGGCTATTACAAAGGATGGGAAAAACCTGACAAATTTGGGATTGATTGCGCTTGCGCAAAAGCCTTCGGAGTTTATACCGCAGTGCAAGATACAGCTTGTCAGGTTCAGGGGCACGCAGCCGGTTGACAGGATTGCAGCTTACCTTGTTGAATTGCCTGCGAGAAAAGCAATAGAAACGTGCATGAATTTTTTGAGGCTTAATCTGCCGGTGCGGGAGCGCCATGAGGGGGCTGCCAGAATGGAGGAACCGATAATACCTGAGCGCGCGCTCAGAGAGGCCGTGGTAAACATGGTGGTGCATAGGGATTACAACGATCCGCAGGAATCGTTGGTCAGGATATTTGACGATAGGGTGGAACTTCAAAATTCCGGAGCGCCTGAAAAAGAAGAATTGATTAGAATAATAAGCCAAGGGATTCCCTTCCATAGGAATCAGGGAGTGTATAATTTCCTTAGGCCGGTACATCAGGCAGAGGCTGCTGGGCAGGGAATACCGATAATGAAACGGGAACTTGGGCGAGTTGGGCTAACTGAGCCAGTCATTACAACGCTCTACAATATATTCCATTTGAAAATGGGATTTGGGAAAAAGGAGGAAAGCCTTGAGGAGCGGGTAATTGCATATGGGATGGGAAAAAAGAAGCTTTCAACCACGGACGTGATGAAAAAATGCGAAATCAGCAGACCGACGGCAATTTACGTTTTGGATGAAATAGTGAGAAAGGGGGTTGCAAGGCACTTTGGAAAAAGAAGAAACAGTCATTACGTGTTTTAGCATTGGGCGATTTGGAGCGGGGCAAAAATGATGGAAAGTATTTTATCCTGCCTGCGTGAGTGCATTGCATGAACACAACAAGCATTGGGGACGTGAAAATAACGTACTTTGGGCACTCAAGCGTGCTTTTGGAAGGCGCGCAAATGAGCGTTTTTGTTGACCCTTTTGCGCCTGCAAAGCTGCAAAAGGCGGTTGACATTGTGTTGCACACGCACAGCCATTTTGACCATTGTGATGAGGGGAAAACTGAAAAAGTTGCCAAATTCAGCACGGTTGTTGCTGGCACAAACTGCCGCCATCCGTGCAGGCTGCTAAAAATCGGGGAGCAGGTGAAAATAGGGAATGTTGTGCTGGTGGCGGTGCCTGCATACAACATAGGCAAGCCATATCACCCAAGGGATGCGAACGGGGCGGGCTACATAATTGCAATTGGAAGCACAAGGGTGTATGTTGCGGGGGACACCGATGAGATACCGGAAATGAAAAAATTCAAATGCGACGTTGCGATTGTGCCCATTGGAGGAAAATATACAAAGGCGGACCCGGTTCTTTTCAGGCAGCTTGTGCAGCAGCAAACAGAAGGGAAAACAGAAGTGAGAATACTCACGCCTTAAGGCTGTGCGCAAATGCGCTCACTCACGCGGCTCTTTTTTCCTTTTCTCGCTTGCTTGGGGCATTGCGTGCGCCCCGGGCACTTTTGCAAGCAGGGAAGCAAGCGCATCTGTTTTTTTGTCTTCCCCGGTTTTTTTGTCTTCTGGCACGTGCGACTGCACGACTTCGCCAAAAACTATCGTGTGGTCCATGGAGTAGTTCACATAGGAGATTGCCCTGCACTCGTAGTTTGCAGCCGCCTCAAGGATAAGGGGTGCGCTCACTTTTGTTGCTTTCAGTGGAGTGAGCTTGGACTCGGAAAACTTGTCCAAAAACTTGCCCGAGGTGCTTGCGCAAAGCTCAACCGCCTCGCGTATGCGCTCTGTCGGGACTGCGACCACGAACTCCTTGGAGTGGCTTATAAGGTCAAGGGAAAGCCCGTTGTTTGTGAGCGCGACGGCAATCATGGGCGGTTTTTGGGAAACAGGCATGCTCCATTCAACCGCAGTAATGTTTGTGCGCTCGTTAAAGCAGCTGGATACCAAGAGGTATGGGCGTGGGTAGAGAAGGTTCCAGAACATTATGCCACCTTTTTATGGGGTTTGAGCGCATACTCGCATACTTTTAGCGCGCGTTCTTGTAGAAGAGCGCAAGCGAAGTGAAAGCAATGGGCGCGAATACAAATGTGTTTATGATGGGTATTGGGCCAAGGATTGCGCCCATGATGCAAATGGAAATTGCGAATATTATGCACTGGGGCAGCCTAGAGAGCACAAGGCGCATGGAGCGCACAATCGCGCCCAGCGGGGTTGTGTTGTCTATTGCCGCGGAGGGGAAGGCGAACATTAGCAGGAATTTTGCGAGCGCGAGGGCGCCTATTCCAAGCAAAAGAAGCGCTACTGAAACAAGGGTGTTGTTGAGAAAAAGATAGGAAATAAGCGCGGGCAGCAGGAAAACTGCGATAAGGGCGTAGAAAATAACGGTAAGGGCAAGGAAGCGCCCGCCGTTCTTTATACCGTATTCTATGCTCGCGAGCATTGAAGGGGCGCGCCCCTGCGCAAGAGAGTGGCAGGAATTAAAGAACGCGCCTATGCCTGCACCGGCAAAAAATGCGTGCAGCAGGAAAATGAAAAGCATCCAAAGCATGAATATTGCCCCAAGCACTATGTTTGAGAAGAGCAATGAAGGGATGTCGCCTGCTGCAAAAGCACCAAGCACCAGCATGCTGAGCGCAAACATTCCAAAAGGAAAGCCTAGTGCAACAAGCATCCAAATCCAATATACAAGGGAGGAAACAAAGTAACCTGCTATGTTGCGCGTGTATGAAGAAAATGCCTGCCTTATTGAAGCGAATGCGTCCAAACCATCACCATTGCGGATTAGCCTGCCTAAAGTTAAAAATGTAACTGAAAAATAGGATTGTGGAGGATTTGCTCTCTTTTGTGGATGAAAGCTTCGTGCAGCCCATAGTGCAGCGAAGCGGCTACAATGCCGTAAACACCATAGTGTATGCGGCGCTTGCAATTTTGGGGCTGTATGCTGTTTATTGGGTGTTCAGGAAGGAAAAGGTGAAATTTGAAAGGGAATTCTTTTTGCTGCTGCTATGTTTTGTGCTGCTGGGAAGCGCGATAAGGGTTGTTACGGATGCGGTGGACTCTGGGGTGCTCCAATACAGGTTTGCATATGAGCAAAACGAAATTGTGGCGCGGCTGATGCACGTTGTGATATTTTCGCGCGTTTACGAGTACGGGCTGCTCACGGTAACGCCGGGCATTTATGTAGTTGTTGCGCTGCTTTTTGTGTGCACTGCCCTGTTATTTAACAGGCTTGGGAAGATGGGGCTTGCGAAATACGTGCCACTTGCGCTGCTTGCGCCACATGCGCTTTTGCTGCTTGTGATTGGGCAAAACTGGGCGTATGCCGCGCTTATTGCGGTGCTTGCGGCAGGAGCATATCTTGCGGTGAGGCACGTGTTTGCAGCAAAAAAGTGGGATTTGCAATTTTTGGGCAAATGCGCGGTTTTTGCGCACGCCCTGGACGGGGCTGCAACATTTGTTGCAATAGATTTGTTCCCGTCGGGGCAGTATTTTGAGCAGCACGTCCTCTCCGGGGCGATAGGGGAAGCCACGCCGTTGGGCTTTGGGCTGTTTTTTGCAGCCAAAGTGCTGCTTGCTGCTGCTGTGGTTTACATTATTGGCAAGGAGGAGGCAAGGCAGGAGGAAAAGGACTTTATATTGATGGCTATAATTGTTATGGGGCTTGCGCCTGGGGTGCGGGATTTGCTGCGCCTGCTGGCAGGCACTTAGGGTGGGGGCATGGTGGAACTTGCATTGGAGCCTATTGTTACGTCTTTGATTGCGCTTTTGATAATAATGGATCCTTTCTCGTCAATACCTGCCTTTCTTGGGCTTACCAAAAAAATGGACGGGAAGCAAAAGGCAGATGCTGCGCTTACTGCCGCTCTTGTTGCAGGCGGGGTAACGGTCGGGTTTGCGCTTGCAGGCATGGAGCTTTTGGCGGTGCTTGGCGTAAGGCTGCACAGCTTTCAGGTGGCAGGCGGGCTGCTTCTTTTGCTTGCGGCAATACAGTTTGCGTTTGGAATAAAATTTGGGGAGAAGGAAGGCAAAAGCAAGGCAAGCCTTGCAATAGTGCTTATAGGCGTGCCACTTATTGCAGGGCCGGGCACAATGACAACCGCCGTGCTGCTGGCAGGGACGCACGGAATTGTGGTTGTAGTGGTGGCTGCGCTCATTGCTACCGCCGTTGCATATATCATATTAAGGGCTTCAAGCGCAATTGGAAGGCTGCTGGGGGCGCGTGGGCTTGAAATATCATCAAGGCTGATGGGCATATTGCTTGCGGCAATCGGGGTGGAGTACATAAGATTGGGGTTCGGGTTTTAGGGGTGCGCATATGCAAAAAGAGGAGGAAAAAGCCGGAAAGCCGCTCGTATTCATATCAGGGGACTGTGGGGATTTGGGAACGCCCAACATTGAGCTTAAGAATTTCCCGGATGGGGAGAAATACGTAAGGCTGCCGATATTGTCCCAGTGCGAGGGAAGGGAGGTTACGCTCGTGCACCGCTGCTATCCTGAGCAGGACAAATCAATCATACAGCTTCTTCTCATGATAGCCGCGCTGAAGAGCTCAAAGGCGAAAAAAATAATCGCGGTTGTTCCTTATCTTCCTTATGCAAGGCAGGATAAGATATGGAAGGAGGGGGAAACAAAAAGCTCCGAGACGATTTGCTCCCTTATAAAAGGCGCAGGGTGCGACCTGCTTGTAACGTTTGACTGCCATTTCATAAAGAGGGAGGGCACAGTGCATTATGGGGGGCTTGCGATAGAGAACCTCACAATGAAGGACGCGCTGCTTGGGCACTACCTCAAAAACATGCCGCAGGCGCTTGTTGCAGCGCCGGATAAGGGTGCGAACTACATGGTGGTTATGCACGGTGGGCAGAGCATGAAAAAAGTCAGGGGGGAATATTCGGAAGGCTCCACTGCTGTGCGCCCTGTTGAATCCCTTGAGATGGAATTTGACGTTGGGGGGAAAGACGTGATACTCATTGATGACATGATTGCAGGCGGAGGCACGATGATAAGGGCGATAAAGGAATGCCGCAAAAAAGGCGCCAAAAGTGTGGTGTGCTGCGCAACGCACGGGTTGCTGCTTGGGAGCGCGCTTGCGGACATGCTTGGGGCAGGGGCAAGCGAAGTGGCGGTGTCGGACACAATACTCACGAGCATTTCAAAGGTCCCAATAAAGGCGGCGCTTGGGAAATTCCTTTAGCCGGAAGAGTAAGAGAGGCAGAGCGCTTTTTCGCTTTCATCCGTAAATATTGAGCATTCGTTTGGATTCTTTGTTTTGGTTGCCACATTGCTTATGCACTGCTGGCGCAATTGCTGCTGGTTTATCTGCGAGCAAAGCGAAAGCGAAATCTCGTTTTGCGCTGCCGCAAAAACACACGCGTCATAATCAGGGGCGGATGCGCATTGCTGCAAAGTGGTTTGCGGCTGGGGCGGCGGGTTTTGCGGCTGCGTCTGGTTTTGCAATGCGGGCTGTGCGGGAAGAGGGGAAGGGAAACCTGCCTGAAGGCGTTGCAGGTTTTTCTTTTCAAGCAGGTCTGTTGAGTGCTTGAAACATTCCTCGCGCAGCTCGATGGGGAGGTTGTAGCATAAGTAGGGGTCTTGCTGCAGCACTGCCTGCGAATACGTGCAATTTGTGTCGGAAGCTGCACACGTTGAGGATGCGGGCGAGCTTATGCAGCCGGAAAAAACAACGAACGCAACGACGGCAAGCAAAAACAACTGCAATTTCATGCGTTAAAAACGCCATTAAGGTTTAAAATGAGTGCTCCAACCGGGATTAAGCAAAGCGAAGCTTTGCGAAAGTTTTTGCGCGCCAGCGCAAAACCGACGCAGGCGTGAAACGCCGAGGAGGGCATTGGGCAAAGCGAAGCTTTGCGAAAGTTTTGAACGGAACGCCGTTCAAACGGTTGGGCGCGAACGAATGTGAGTGCTCCAACCGGGATTCGAACCCGGGTTACCGGCTTGCTTCCTGCCTTTTTGACATTTTGATTTTCCGTCAACGCTTTTGCGAGCGTGCCCGCCTGGAGCGAGCAAAAGGGTTGAAAGGCCAGCGTCCTTGACCGGGCTAGACTATTGGAGCAATGTAGGTATATGGTAAAAACAGTATAAAAAGCCTGAGCCTCATGGGAACCTACAGGAGCCCAAGAAGGCACTCTTTTGCATTTTCAAAGACCTCTTGCCGGTTTTTGGAGGCGTCT
>JAGVWK010000031.1 GCA_018304295.1 Microcaldota archaeon
CAAAACGCATGGTTTACTCGTGCGAGGCTGACAGAGAATATGCAGAAGAGCCAGGGTTTCTTGGCTTTGCTGAACAGACTAAAATAAGCAGCCTCAATCTTGTGCAGGAACAGCGATTTTTCTATCATTTCGATTACGGGGAAAATTGGTACTTTGAAATCAGTGTGGCTAGAATCGGACCCGCACTGGAAACGCCTGCGCCCAAGGTGCTGAGGCGGAACAAAAATATGCCAGCGCAATATTGAAGGCAAAGTTGTGGCTCAGAAGTTATTCGCCATTTTTCATTGTGTCGTAATTTGTTTCGCTCATTACGACAGCTGAAAAAAATCCTTTTGGATTTTTTCATACCTCAACCGCCTTCTTTGACATGCTCTAGCCATTTTTTTGTTTTTTCCATTAATAAATTTTGAGAACTCGCGCTAAGGTTATACATCATCTGAGCTAATGTAAAGCTAGGGTATGTTTTCCTGTTCCTTACTGCGTCAGAGGCAGATATCAATAATTCAAGCGCATTCTTTACATCTGCTTCGGCGTTTAAACTGATAGCCAAAGCGCTTAATGAGTGTAGCCATCCTATATTCTGCGAGTTTATAGAGATTGATTGGGATTCCTTGAACGTCGGATTTTCTCCAAGCCCGCGTGTTGTCGGATCCAATAACGTGGGATTTAATGCTGCGCAAACCTCACAAAACTTCTCCCAGAATTTTGCAGCTTCTCTATCTGAATTCGATATCAACCTTTGCTCCATTGTGCTCTTTAGCAATTCAACATCCGCATCATCAAATGGAATGTTTTTTCTATGTGCTCCGATGCGCAAAATTATTTTCTTATTATAACTTGCAAATTCAAATGGGTGCTCAGCGCGATTAATTGAAATTATGACGTAATTTTTATCGTGGGATGAATGTTCATCTATGATTATTTTATCATTGATTTTGGATAAGTTGTTTTTCTTCCACTGTTCTGTGTTCTCCCACGAGTGTCCATCAATCCACTTTTTTGTCTTCGGCAAATCTCCGGTTTCTATTATAAGATAACCGCCGAGACTATTATAGAATGAGATTACCTCGGTGATAAAATCTTCAGAATCTGGGATGCCGTCTTGGGGTTGTTTTAATTCGTAAAACTGGTTCTCTTCCCCTGTTTTGGCATTATCCGAATTGAGCTTGGCCTTTAGTTCCTCTAATGTTGGCCTGATTCCGTTTGTGGCATTCATTCAATCGCCTTCTGGATTATCTTGCGCTCTTCGGGGATTATTCCATAAATGTCAAAAACGAGGGAGTCAATTTCTGCTTCAAGCCTTGCGGTGCCAGCATTTGCATCCTTCTTTTTGAGCTTGAGAATTTCCTTCACCTTGTCGGTTATCTTTTCAGCGAGAGCTTCTTCCTTCTTGTTGGAAGGAAGTTTTATTGGGAAATCTTCAATTTGTGTTGTGCGCAATTCTATATACCCGCTTTGCATGTGGGTTGAAAAAAATAATACTTGCGCATAGAATGATAACAGAGTGGAGTTTATAAGAGCAGCCAAATATTCATTCTGCGCTTTTTCTTTTGATTGGACCACGTAAGTCGTGTTGACTGCGGCTACTGAACCATTACTAATCCCTGCTGTTGGCCGCAGGCAGAGTTTTTTCATTAGAATGTGTGGTTCATCTGGCGTATCCTTTTGAGATTTGGCGATTACCCGTTGGGAAGATTTAACAAAAAACGGAGAAATGTTCTCGTTACTGACTACTTCGATATAACCCTCTCTAAAAATTTCAGCTTTTTGCTCCAGAGAATTCTTTTCTATAATTGCTGCGCTTGTTGCTTTGGGCCGGTATACAGTTAAGACGCGCGGCAACCTAGATAATTTTTTGACTAATTCAAATTCTTTCCGCGAGCCGATATATGGTATGATTGAATTGTATAAACTTGTGATTTCAACAGGGGAGATTGCGATTTTTGGTATTGTTCCGTATTTTAACTGGGCGACATCGTCTATTCTTAGAAGGGCAACATTACTGTTCTCTGGATTATCTTTTTTCAATACGAAGATTATTGGGTATATGGAGGCAGAAAACCAAGAAATGGCTGAAGTGTCCAAAATTTGTTCAATGGTGGAATTTTTTAATATAAATCTCCGTAGTTTAACAGCATAATCATTTGCAAGAAGTTTATTTGAAACAATATAGCTTATTCTGCCTTTATCTCTTAACAAGTCATAACCGAGCTTTACAAACGGAATAAAAAGATCGAACTGACCCGCAATGACTTCGGAGTAAACAGCCAGAAT
This sequence comes from Microcaldota archaeon, assembly GCA_018304295.1. Lineage (GTDB taxonomy): Archaea > Micrarchaeota > Micrarchaeia > Anstonellales > Anstonellaceae > Anstonella. Next base: position 2,275 of record JAGVWK010000031.1, read on the forward strand.
TTTTCTTTTTGTTATTTCCTGTTCATGTGTCCTGACGTAAGGCGGATTCCCGACAACAAAATCGTATTTCTTCTTTTTCAGCCCGTCGCTTGCGTCCTTGTCTTTCGCAAGGCTTTTGCCAGTTGCTCCGTAAAACTCAGGAAGGCTTGATTGCGATTGGGCAGGCTCAAGTGAGTCTGTTTCGTAAATTTGGAAGCGCGGCACCTTGAAGGCGTTATTGGCTTTGGCGGCTTTTGTGTAAAGGTCTATTATCTGGAAGAGCAGGTTCATTTCCGTAATGCTCACTGCAAACGGGTTTATGTCAAAGCCATGTATGTGCATCCCTACGGAGGTTACTATCTCCTCGCACTCTTTTGGAGTGAGCCGCTCATAAACATCAGCCCATTTTTTGTTGTCAAGGGCTTCTTTGGGGGTGGCTTTGCCGAATTTCACTGCTTGGCGCGCAATAAGCCGTCGCGCAGCGCGCACAAGGAAGCCGCCTGAGCCGCAGGCAGGGTCTATCAGCTCCTTGTTTTCTATTGCTTTGGACGGAACATACTCAACAGAGTCAAGGATGTAATCAACGACTTCGTCAGGAGTGTAAAATTCACCGAGCTTTTTCCTCTCTTCCTTGGGCAGGTATTTCTCGTACAATTTCCCCAGTATGTCCCGGTCTACTTTTGAGAAATTGAATTGATTGAAAAACCACAGTACTTTGTTTAGGACCTTGTCAAGCTCCCCGTCCCCGCTTTCATACCAGTCAAGGGGATTGTTTTTCTCGTAAAAGTGGCTGTAGATATTCTTGGCACCGCCATAGGAAAACTGCACTATTTGCTTGAAAACGCTCGTGTCCCCAAGCACGGGCTCATGTAGCTGTTCACGCAGGCGCTCAATGCCGCCATTGCATATTTTCTTGCTAAGCAGCCCCTTGTCCTCGCAAATGCGTATGAAAAGCAGCCTGTTAAGGAGCAAATATACGGACTCTTGACAGAAAACGTGCTTGTTTTCCTCTTCCTTGTCGTCAGGGCGGTTGGAAACGGCTTTCCAATAATGATAGCCCAGAAATGAGGCATATTGCTTGTATTTCGCCTCGGCACCCATGTCAACTCTGGCAAGCTCGTCCTTCTTTCTCCGGCTGGTTCCGGTGAGTATCCCTTCAACCTCGTCTTTTATCTGTTTGTACTGAGCGTAGCCCGCATAGTATTCATCAAAAGCGGCATAAGTGTAGCGGCGCAGAAGGTCGTTTGAGATGTATTTTAGCTGCTCAATGAGCTTCTCAAATCCGGCTTCTTCGGAAACGTCAATTTTCGCGTAATATTCGTCAAAATGAGCATATTTTGCCTCGCTCCATACCTGCTGCTTTGCGATGCTTCCAAGAAATAGGACTTGCTCCGTTTCCTTTGTGGTGAGTTTTTCTTCGCTTGCCCTTTTTGCCTCAACAATCGCCTTGATGTCCAAATCAACTTTCAGTATGCGCCCATGCGCCATAATTTCCCAAAGCAGGATGCGATAACCGTTCGTAAGCCCGATAAAGCGTGTTGAGGCATCGGCGTATTTGCCCGCCTGTTCGCGCCATTTTTCAGCATCAAGGTTTTCATTCGGGCGCTTTGTCTCTATAACGACCGCCCTGTTTTTATTCTCATCCAGAAGGGTAATGTCCGTCCTTCCCCTTTCAAATGCGTATTCGCTGCCTTGGTAGCCCAGAACGCCCTCCACGAAATACTTTGCAAACCTTGGGCTGAAGTCGTGCTCGTGGCTGTCAAAAGTTATCTCCTCGTTTATCTTCTTGAAGGAACGGAGGGATATTTCAGTAAAACTGGCGTTTAGCTTCTGTGCCATAATACCCGTTATGGTATCCATGCTGTCTTTTTTAAGCTTAATCAAAGGGACTTTCCAGTGGCACAAGGGCGAATTGTTCTGTTTTTTCTTCCGTTATACGCCTTGTTTTTATACTTTTTTTGCGAATGCCTGTAAACGAGGTGGGAACATGGCAGAACGCACAATAAAGCCATTGCAATACAAGGAACTTGAAGGGCTGTCTGAAAAGCAGATTGCGCAGCACCATGACGTGCTGTATGCGGGTTACGTGAAAAAGACAAACGAGATACGCCTTGCGCTTGCGAACGTGGATTTGGCAAGCACGAATGCGACTTTCTCTTCTTTGAGGGAACTCAAGGTGGAGGAGACTTTTGCGCTTAACGGCGTGAAGCTGCACGAGAGCTATTTTGACAATTTAGGCGGCAAGGAGGCTGCGGCAGGCACTGTAAAGGACTGGATTGCAAGGGACTTTGGCTCTTATGAGAAATGGGAGGCACAATTCCGCGCGCTTGGGGTTGCATCAAGGGGCTGGGTAGTGCTTGCATTTGACTTGGAGGAGGGGATGCTCTACAACTTCATTGCGGACATACACAATCAGGGCGGGATATGGGGTGCGGTGCCAGTCTTAGTGCTTGATGTCTACGAGCATGCGTATTTCATAGATTATGCCACAAACCGCAAGGCATACATAGACGCATTTTTCAAAAACATAAAATGGCAGGAATGCAACGAAGTAATTAAAAGGTATAAGCTCGAACAATTCAGAAAGTAAGGCGGTATTTTAAGGGGCGGGCAATGAGAAAAGAAGACGAGATACGCAAAAAATTGCAGGAGGTAATTGCTGCAAACTCAAAAAGGCGCCTGCCCTCCCCTGAGAGAATTGACATAATGAACGGGCTTTCTTTTTTGCTGCAAAGGGGAAAATACGAGACGCTTCGCGATTGGGAAACGCGAAAGGCAGAAGTGAACAGGATTGCGGCTACTTTTGACAACAGTGATTATCGGTACCGCTATTGCAGGCGTGGCTTGCGCGGCGAGCGGATATATGACGAGAAATTTGAGTCCAACGGATGGGTGCTGGCTGCGTATGCGTGGGCATTGCAGATAAGCGACCCGGTTGAAATGACGCTTCTTGCATATGAGCTTAACAGAAGGAAAAAGCTCATGAAATTATCTAAATAAGGGAAAAATAAAAAAGAAAGAAAAGAAAGGAGTTACTTGCACTCCCCTTCCTTGCAGCCCGTGAACAGCACTGAATCAAGGGAGTATTTGCCTGCGCAATTAAACGCCATTGAAAGGGACATTGCAAGCATCACAAGGTCAAGCTCCATCCTGCCAAGTGGCTGGCCTGCGGATATTTTCGTTGTCCAAAGCGCAACAGCCATTACGCAAGCAAGAAGGATGCCCGCCACCTGCGTTCCGATGCCAAGCAGCATTGCCAAGCCCCCAAAGAACTCAACGCCGCCCACAAAGGGAGCCATGAGCCCCGGAGCAGGTATTCCGATGCTGCCAAAAAACTGCGCAGTCCCGTCAAGCCCAGTGAGCTTTGCGTACCCGTGTGCAATGAACACCACCGCAAGCCCCAGCCTTATGAAAAGCGGGGAGAGGTCCCAGAATTTGCATTGCAAGTCGCACAGCAAATTTGAATGTTTTTTGTTTTCGTTTTTCAATAAACCACCCGTGTCCTGATTTTTTATGCATGCTTTTTATGCGTTCCTATAACAGCAGCCCGATGCAGCAGAGCAGGGCCCCCCAGTTGAGCGCGCTTATGCAGCCCTCAAGTGCAAGCGGATAGTTGCCCTTTTTTATCTGGGAAAAAGCCCGGGCATATGGGTATATGCCTGCGATGCCAAGAAGCGCAAGGCTTGAGGAGGAAACGTATGCGACAAGGAGCGCCCCTGCCCCGGCTATTAGGCTTATTTTGAGCACTAGGACTGTTGCTTGCAAGCCACACACGGTTGTGAGCGTGCGCTTTGCACAGCGGCGGTCTATTTGCTCGTCAGGCAGTTGCGCTGCAAGCAGTATGTTTGAAACAAGCGCACCCACAAAAATTGAAATCGGCCAGCCAAGAGTGCTAAAAGAGCCTGCCTGCACAAAATACACCGTTTGCACAAGCAGCGGGCCCATCCCTATGAAAGTTGCAATCTCGCCAAGGGGGAAATTGTAGGAAAGGCGCAGCTGGGGGGCGGTGTAGAAAAATCCAATAAGCATTCCTGCAAAGCCCAGAAGGAAAACCCACCAGCCCACTATGCTGCCCAGAAGCGCAAAAATGGAGAGGGAAACGGCAAAGCAGGCAAGGAAAAGCGCAAGTATCTGCCTTTGGGTGAAAAGCTTGTTCTGTATTGCAAAGCTGCCCCCTGTGGGGCCTGTTTTTTTCCTTGGGAAATTGCTGAATTTATGGTCAAAGTAGTCGTTTGCAACGTTTGTGCCAAGGTGCGCAAAAATAACGCCAAATGCCGCCAGCAGGAAAAGATGCGGGCGGAAAACGCCTTCGCTTATGGCAAGCGCGCCGGCAACAAGCGCTGGCATGAGGCTTGCGCCAAGGAAGGGCGCGCGCGTCGCTATTATGAGCTTTTGGAACAAATCCATTTCATCACTTTGGCGCATTGCCTTAATATCAACGTTATAATAGCATCGTTATATTTAAATATGTATTTGGGGCATATATGGAAGAGGGGATGGGATGGACCTTATAGTATATGCGCACCCTGATGCGCACGATAGCCACAATGCGGCAATAAAAAGGCACGTTGAGGAAAACCTCAAGGGCAGGGGGAAAGAGTACGAAACAATAGATTTGTATGCGGAGGGGTTCAACCCGCTTCTAAGCGCGCAAGCGGCAATCGGCAAGGGAGAGCCTGACGGGCTTGTGGAAAAATATCAGGGTAAAATAGCAAAAAGCGAAAGGCTTATTTTCATATTCCCGATATGGTGGTATGCGCCCCCTGCAATACTGAAGGGGTTCTTTGACAGGGTTTTCACTGCGGGCTTTGCATATAATTTCAGGAAAGAGCCCTCAATGCCAAAGGCACTGCTGCCACTGATAAAGGCGTGCGCGTCTCAAAAGGCTTGCTATGGGATGTTTTTGAAGCAGCTTCCGGTGGAGCAAAAGCTCGTTGGCAAAAGCGCAGTGGTGATAAACACCTTTGGGGGCAATGACATAGGGTATGAAATGTTCGGCAGCGCCCCGGAGTATACGGTGGACAAGGCTGTGCTTAACTTTTGCGGCGTTATGGACGTGAAAAGGGTGCACTGGTTTGAGGCGCGCGGGAGCGTTGAGATTCCAATTAAAGTAAGGGAAGAAATAGATGCTGCGCTTGCCTGAGCACAAGCAAACCACTGCCTAGAAGCCACTTGCGCCTGCCTTGAATGCATGCGCGCATTGCTACATGGCATTGCTATATGGTTTGCGCTTTTGCCCATTTTGCGTATTTTTCGTTTGCATCTGCGCTTGTTTGTAATATGCACGGAAGTTCGTATGGGTGCAGCCTTTCAATTTCCTTTTTTGCCTTTTTTGCGCTTGCAGGGGTTGTTTTTGCAATGAGCACATATTCTTTTTGCTTTTGCAGCTTTCCCTTCCAGCGGAACATGCTTGTGCTTTGGAAAACGTTTGCGCATGCTATTAGCTTCTTGTGAATGAGGCAGGCTGCTGCCTGCAGTGCTGTTTTTTCGGACGGGAAGGGAACGTAAAGAAGTGTTAGTTGCATGGGAGAATGGGGCAGGCAGGGTATATTTAAGCCTAAGCTTCAGGGTCAAGCTCGCTTGCCTTTACAGTGCCGGAGTATGCGAATTTGCGCGCATCTGTAAGGTATTGCTTTCTTAGGCGGAACCATTCCACGCGGAAGGGGTCTATTTCCGCAACGTATGCGCCTTCCTTTTCGCCTGCTATTAGAATTTCCTTTCCGTCGGGGTCAAAAATCGCGCTTTTTCCTGCGTATTCGCCACCTGAGCGGTTTGTCCCGAATAAGTACATTTGGTTCTCTGCTGCGCGCGCCTGCAGAAAGGCAAGCCACTGGTGGGACTCATCCTTTTTCACTGCACCCTGCACAAAAAGGAAAAAACCCCACGAGAGCCCGAATTCGCGCGCAGCTTCAGGGAAGCGCAGGTCATAGGAGAGAAGGTTTGTAGAGCGGAAAGTAAAAGTATCAAAGTAGGGCATTTGGGAGCCGGGGGAAAAGAATTGCGTTTCCCCTGTAATTGAGCACAGGTGTATCTGGCGGTATTTGCAAATGAGCTTTGAGTTATTGTCAAATACAACTGCGGTTTTGTAAAGGGAATTCCCGTCCTTTTCTATGTAGGAGCCTATTGTATAGGCTTTTTTTGCGCGCGAAAGCTCGTATAGGAAGGAAATTGTTGCGCCTTTTTCATCCTCGGCAAAACGGGAAGCGTCTTCTATTGGGCTGCCTGCGCAGAAAAGCTCTGGAAAAAGATAGACTTCCGCATCTTGGGAAAAGGAAAGCTCTTTTGCAGCTGCTATGTTTTGGGGAACTTCGCAGTCTTTTACTGCTGTTTGCACAAGGCAGATTTTCATAAAAATATATGGGATAAAAAGCTTAATATTGCTCCATGGCAAGTTAATGGCTGGAAACTTCCAAAACACGGGTGCCAAAATGCAATACGTTTTCATAGACGAAAGCGGCGACCTTGGGCTGAAGGGCTCAAAATACCTTGTTCTTGCGGCGCTTATAGTTGAGGATAGCAGGAAGCTTGAGAAGCTGATAAAGAACATGCGGCGCAACAAGTTCAAGAAAGAACTCAAAAAGGCTGCCGAGATAAAGGCAAACAAATCTTCGGAAGAGGTAAGAAGTTACATGCTTGAGAAGCTGAATTTGGTGGGAAACGCCAAAGTGCTCTATGTTGTGCTTGAGAAAAAGAAACTTTTCAGCGAATACCTCAAAAACGACAAGAACAAATTGTATAACTATGTTGCAGGAAAACTGGCACAAAACCTGCGCTTAAGCGAGCCAAACATTGAAATACGGATAGACAAGTCAAAGGGAAAACAGCTGTTGCAACGCGACTTTAATGAGTATTTTGGTGGGAAGCTAAATGGCAAGGATAAACCTAAAATTTACCATAGTTATTCGGAATGCTGGGCAGGCTTGCAATTTGCGGATTTGCTGGCTTGGTCATGCTTCCAGAAATTTGAGCATTCTGACAGCCGTTTCGTGGATTTGATAAAAATAGCGCAGGAAGTTTACCACGTTTGGTAAATATGCAGAACCCAAAAGCACTTGCACGTGCACCTCAAGGTACACTGGCTTTTGGGTTTTACCTGCCGTATTCTCTTTGCATGTTGGTGCTTATAAGGATTTGTTTGTGTGCCCACTATTAACCCTTAAATACAAAAAGAGCCGTAAGACGATTGCTTGAAAAAGCGGAGTGAAAAAATGAAAGGGCAGATGGCAGTGACAATGATTTTGTTGATGGTTTTCATAGTGTCCTTCGCAATAATTATGGCGCGCGGTCCGTTTTTACATGGCGCAAAAACAGGAGTTTGGCCATAGATTTTGTGTTGAAAGCAATATTTCCGGGCCCTGAAGATGCCGCGTTGGATGTATTGAAGGCATTGGCAGGAGGAGCGATAACCGCGTGCGGAGCAACCGCAATTACACTAGGAAATTGAAAAGAATAAAAGGGAAAAGCTTCCTTAAGCGTCAAGGAAGTCATTGGGCGTTGGCGGGTCGGGCTTCTCGCCCTTGCGCTCCCTTATTTGCCTTACGACTTTTGCAAGCAAATCGCGCGGCATTGCCTCGTACCCTGCGTATTCTTGGTAGGGGATTGCCCTTCCTTGGGTTGCAGAGCGCAAATCGTTTCCAAAGCCGAACATTTCAGCTACAGGAAGTTTCACGACAACGGTTGTTTGCTCGCCTTCCTGCTGCAAATCAATCATTTGGCCGCGCCTTCCCTGAGTGAGAGTGATTACATTGCCCATGTAGTCCTGCGGCACCAGTATCGTTACCTTTTGCTTGGGTTCCTGCAATGTAACGCCAGCATAAAGCATTCCGGCGTATATGGGGCGTTTTGTGGCAGGTATTATCTGCGCAGGGCCACGGTGAACCGGGTCCTCGTGGATGAGGGCGTCGGTGAGGCGCGCTTTCACGCCCACTACCTTCTCCTTTGCAAGCGCTCCCTTGTCCATTGCCTCTTCAAATCCCTGTATCATAAGCTCGCTTATCTCGTTGAGATATTGTATCCCTCTTGTGTCATTGATAAGGATGTTCTTGTTGTAGATGTCCATCACGCTTTTTGCCTCGTCGCGGGGCATTCCCGCCTCCACGAGCGTTTCCACAAGGGATTTTCCCTTTGGGCGCCCGTCTGGGATTTTGCCGTCAAGCATTGCCTGATACACGGTTGGTTCTATTGGCTCAATAATGAACTTGAGCTTTGTGTGCTTGTTTGGGGACTTGCCCTCTATTGGGCCTGCCTTGCCGCTTATCATTTCGCGGTACACCACAATTGGAGGCGAGGTAACTATTGGGATGCCCCGCTCCTTTGTTATTTTGTATTCTATTATCTCAAGGTGCAATTCCCCCATTCCGGAGATGAGGTGCTCGCCAGTCTCCTGGTTTATCTCAACTTTTAGCGTCGGGTCTTCCTTTGAGAGGGCGCGAAGCGCCATGATGAGCTTTGCAAGGTCCTTTGAGTCCTTTGCCTCTATGCTCTTTGTAACGACCGGCTCGGAGTAGTGGGAAATTTTCTCAAAAGGCTCCACCTGCCCGGAGCTTATTGTTTCGCCAACGTATACGTCGCGCAAGCCCACTATCCCTACGATGTTGCCTGCAATAACGTGGTCTATCATCACCCTGTCAGGGCCCATATAAATTGCGCACTGTTGCACCTTTTCCTCTGTAAAGCGCGATGCAAGGTAAATCATGTCGGATTTTTTCACCTGCCCGCTAAAGAGGCGCACCATTGCAACTTCCCCTGCGTGCTCGTCGTTCACCACGCCAAAGCACACGCCTATTGTCTTTGCGCTTGCGTCGCACATTGCCATTGATTTTCCCTCTGTGGACTGCATGTCGCCCTTCCATATTACAGGGATGCGGCTTGGCTGCGCCTGCAGAGGATTGGGAAGCTTGTCAACAACCATTTCAAGCAATACCTCGTCAAGGGGCGATTTTTCAACAAGCGTCTTGTGGTCGCCGGCCTTGCAGTAATTTACCAAATCCTTGAAAGAGAGGTTAAAGCGCTTCATTGAGTTGAAGGAGAGCGCCCACTTGTTGTATGCCGAGCCGAACGTGATGTTTCCCTTGTTCACTGCAATGAACCAGTCGTCGCGCTTGTCTTCTGGCGCATACTGCACGATGATTTTGTTGAGGCCGTTTATTATCTTTACAAAGCGCTGCTGCATCTGCTCGCCGTCAAGCTGCAGCTCATTGATAAGCCTGTCAACCTTGTTTATGAATATTGATGGGTGCGCGCGCTCCTTTAGCGCTTGGCGCAGCACCGTCTCCGTTTGTGGCATTATGCCCTCCACGGCGTCAACAACGAGCACTATGCCGTCCACTGCGCGCATTGCGCGCGTTACGTGGCCGCCAAAGTCCACGTGCCCGGGGGTGTCAATGAGGTTAACTAGGTAGTCCTGCCCTTTTAGCTCAAATGCGATTGAAATGTTTGCGGATTTTATGGTGATGCCCCTTGCCTGCTCCTGCTCGTCAAAGTCCATAACGCGCTGCTCGCCTGCCTTTTCCTTTGAGATAAGCCCTGCGCGCGCCACTAGGGAGTCAGTGAGGGTGGTTTTCCCGTGGTCCACGTGCGCGCAGATTGCGACGTTGCGCACGTTCTTTGTGTTGGACATCAGCCTTGCAACTTCTTCCACGACGTATTCTTTTCGTACCATTCAAAACACCATTTTTAGGGGCATAAAACAGCCGCTTTTAAAACGGGCTGGAATATGGATTTACCTAAGTAGTTTAACGAAGATAAGATAGGGCGGGAATGTTTAAAACGTTTGTGGCGAAAACCCCTTACTTGCCCTGCCTTGTTTCCTCCTTTTTCTCTTCTTTTTCCTGTTCTTGCAGCATTTTCCTTATGGCTGGCCTTATTTCCGGCGCGCGTTCGGACGCGGTTTTCCAGAGTATTTCAAGGTCAATGCCAGAATAAGCGTGAATGAGCTTGTCGCGCATCCCAATGATATTTTTCCACGGGATTTCGGGGTATTTTTCTGTCATTTCTTTTGGGAGATTTTTGGCTGCTTCGCCAAGTATCTCAAGAGCCCTCGCACATGCATAAACAGCCTTTTGGTCTTTGGAGAATGAGGCCGCGTCCTTGTGGCCTTTTATGAATTGGCCTATTGCGTCTATTTGCTCAAGAATGTCAGTGAGGCAGGTTTTCGGCTGCACGCTCATATCGCAACAACTTCCTTTTGTATCTGCTTTGAAACAATGGGTTTTAGCCCTTTCTTGGATACTAAATCCACTTTTACTCCAAGAAAGTCGCTTAGGTGGCGCTCAAGCTCCACAAACTGGAAAAAATCAGGTGATACGTCAAACTCTGCGAGTATGTCTAGGTCGCTCTTTTTTGTCTGCTCGCCGCGCGCATAGGAGCCGAAAATTCCAAGGGTTTTAACTGCAAAAGTGCGCTTAAGCTCTGCCTTGTGCGCTTTTAGCGTTTTTATCATGTTTTGAAGTTTCATAAATAGATTTGGGGCGGGTTGTATAAAACCCTTGCGGCATTCAAGTTTTACGCCTGCTGCGAGCCTATTGAGTAAATGTCCCATTTGAGGGACTTTTTGCTTTGGAGCTCTTCTGCAAGTTGGGCGAGAATGCTGGACTTTATTGAAGAGTATTTTTCCCTTGGGAGCTGGGCATTCCCTATTGCGTTTCGCAAATTCTTTGAGTTGAAGCAGAACATGGAGTCCGAGCTGCTTTCAAGGTTGTGGCAGTAGAGGCTGTCCGAGCAATCCCTGCAGGAGTCCATTTCAAGGCAGCGGCGCAGCTTTAGGGAATAGTAGGAGTTCATGCAAAAGGAACTGTCAAATATCATGGAGCAGCCGAAAAGGTGCTCGCTTGTGCGCGGCCAGAAGCAATAGGCGCAGTATTTTGAAAAAATGCAGGGCGCAGAACGGTAGCAGTTTGAGGAGGAGGCCGTTGTTGCGCACTCAATTGTGTTTTGGTTTGTGCCCTGCTCGTATTCAGTGGGAAAGAAAGCGATGTTTCCCAGAAATTCGTGCGCGTTTTCAAGCGTGATGCGAGTTGCATCAGCTTCGCTTATGCGCATAATTTCCCCTATTTTAAGCGCCTCGTGGAATTTCACAAGCCGATTGCGGGGTATTTCAAAAAACGAGGAGTAATCCACGATTATCACGGGGGAGCCGCTTATTGCGGATTTGCCATAGGCTTTTGAACGGCAGTTATGCTCAAGCCATTGCGTATAATCGCCAAGTTTCCCAATCGGTTTTCCCAGTATTACCTTTGATGCCTGTTCAAATGCGCTTTGTATGGGTGCAAGGTCTGTGTGAGGGCATGCTGCATCAAATTTTAGGTGCGAAAATGCGGCTGCGCCCGTTTTGCATTTTGCAGCCAGTTCCACAAGGGAATATATGCGCTTGTTTTTTTGAAGCTCCTGCGCCATCTGCAAGAGAAGGGATTTTTTTATTTGCGCGTATTTTTCAGCCGGAAGCACAAGGTTTCCTATTGCAAAGCGCTTGTTTTGCATGTTAAAGGAGTACATGCAGTCGGAGCAGCTTGAGAGGTTGTAAGAGTAGTAGCAGTCAGAGCAGTTTTCGCTTCTCCAAAGCTCAAAGCTTCGCACGTCGCGGTAAGTCTCATGGCATTTCAGGCATAACTTGGATTCGCCTATGCCGTTGCAGCCAAAGCAGCCCTCGCACAATCTTCCCAGCGTGCAGTGCGCAATATATTTTGAGTCGCCCAGCTTTGCGCAGTTGAGCATGTAAAAGCTATCGTTTATGTTTGTGCTTTCGTATACGCATTGGGAATTTCCTAGGATGATGTTTCCGGCGTAAAAAATGCGCTCCTGCACTGCGGACACTATGGAATCCATGTCTTTCACATCGTTTATGGAGAGAGGGGAAAACTTCCTGTTGAAATCTATCTCGTCAAAGCTCATGTATTTGGATATTCCGTTGAAATTGGAGTCAACATAGGAAACCGGCTTGTTGCTTATGCTTGAGCGCCTCCTTAATACAGGGTCGTTTGTTTCGCAAAGCCAGCTTTTGTATTCTTCAAGTGGGCCAAGCTCCGCATTGAAAAGGATTTTTGCTGCCGCCTGCCAGCGCTTGTTTAGGTTTTGGCGGCATAAGAACTCTTGGGAATCCATGCAGCAATTATGAAAGAAGTTGCGTATTAGGCTTATTTGGACGTATGTCCAAGTTGGGAAAGAGGAGGGATAGCGTTAGAAATGCCTTTTTAGGAACTCCTTTGCAGCGTGGGGTATGAGCTTTGACTCCGCGCGCCTTAGGCGCTCTTGGAGGCTGCGCCGGGAGATGCCTGCGACTTTTGCCAAATCGTCAAGGCGCGATTTGCGCGGCCAGTCATAGTAGTTGTTTTGCAGCGCGATTGAGAGCGCCTGCATCTGCTTTTGCGTCAGGTGCATGCTGTCCTCGCCTTTGTAGTTGCCTATCCTTGAAACGTGCACCTGCCCGACCGAAGAAAGCTCTTTTAGTATTTTCTCAAGGTGGGAGGGGTCGCTTGCTAGCACCGGGTAGATTTCAAAGCCTGCCTGAACGTCTATGGGCTTTGTGCAAATTGCGCCTGCTGCAAGGGCTTTTTCATAAGATGAGTTAGGCCCGCTCACGCTGTGGAAGGCGAGTGCGCGCGTGCGGTTTTTGTCAAGCACGTAAAAGGCGCGGGTTTTTGGGTTGCGCTTAAGGTATGTGAGAAATTCGTCAAGCTCGGAAGGTTTTTCCGCGTTTATGCCCCACAAAAGCTTGTAGTCCACGCTTTTGGGCTTGTGGGAGTAGCATACAACAGGGCTTAGCTGCTCAAGGCGTATGTGCGGGAATTTCTCGCTTGCGCGGCTTGCAGGGCAGTCCTGATGGTAGACTTTTATTATTGCGGATTTGAGGCTGCTGCCAATTTCATCTTCCACGCTTTAATTTGAGCCTTATTGCATTTAAACCATTTGGCAAAAGGGAAGAAAGGAGCAAGCAAAAAATACGGGTGCCCTTCAGTCACCCGCAAAAGATTCCGGGATGAGATCCTTTATGCTCAGCTTGCCTATATGTGCCTGCAGGCTGCGGAACTGCTCATCCATCATGTATCCCCAGTCCATTTCATACACCCCCCGTGCTTTGTTGGCAATACTAGCCAACTGGAGGAAGATGCGCAGGGTTAGGATATTAAAGTTATTGGGTATTTTTAGTAAAAAAAGTGATAATTTTATATGATTTTGCCGATAATTTACTAGTTATGGGATATGTTATAGAAGATATAGATGATATAGATAAGAGAATAATATACGAGCTTGACCTCAATTGCCGCATTCCTGAGACAAAACTTGCGAAAATTGTTGGCAGGTCAAAGGAGTCTGTTAGATACAGGATAAAACGGCTGCGCGCGGATGGGGTGATTACCAAATTCGGAACCATGATAAACCTTACAAAGGTGGGTTTTGAAGCCATGAAAATATACCTTCGCGTGAGGGAAAAAAAGAAGCTCATGGAATTGTTTACTTCGCACTATTTGCAGCGCCAAGATGTATTTTGGTTTGGAAAAGGGGATGGGAGCTGGAATATCGGGCTTACGTTTTTTGCCAGGAACAGCAAGGATTTTTTCTGGATAAAAAACGAGCTTTTTTCAAATTTTAAGGAGTTGGTGATTGAGCAGGTTGTGGGTTCAGTGGTTGAAAACTATTCGTTTGGCAAAAAGTTCCTTTTGAATGACGAAAAAATTGAGCCTAAAGAAGTGCTATTTCTAGGAGCCAAGGAAGAAGGAGCGGTAGGCGAGAAGGACAAGCAGATATTGGAATGCCTGCTCATAGATGGCAGGATGAGTTATGTGGATATAGCTTCAAGAGTGGGGTGCTACCCTGAATTTGCAAGAAACCGCATCAAGGAGCTCGAAGAGAGAAAAATAATTTCCATGCACTCGATTTCAATTGATTACAAAAAAATTGGGTATGAGTTCTATAAGACCTATATTTATTTTGAGGGCTTCACAAAGGCGCACGAAAAACGGTTTTACGAGCTTGCGTGCAGGCACCCAAACGTGCTATATTACTTAAAAGTGCTTGCGCCGTGGGATGCAGAGCTTGAGATTATGGCTAAGAATTATCACGAATACAACCGGATAGTCAATTATTTCAGGGAGCAGTTTTCCGACGTTCTTGTGCAGGTGCAGACTACTGCGCTGGACGTGGATGCCCTGTTCCCTTCAGAAAAACTGCCGATTATTCGAACATAGCAGTTTGGTGTTCTAACGCGATACGGGTTTTCCAGTAAGCGAGTTCCCTCAGGGCGAGCTGTCCGTGCGACCAAGAAAGCGGCAAGCCGCTCCTCGGATCAAATTCCACTACATAGTGTTTTATGCCGGTGCCAAAGATGTGCTTGGAGAGCAAAACGCCTGCGCTTACAATTTTAGCTTCACTGCTGTCCAGAGCCCCGATCCAGTGGGAAAAGCCAAGCTGCTCTGCACGCCGTAGCACGCCACACATGATAAGCGGGCAGAAAGGATTGTTCATCTGGTTTCCGATTGCTCCGACTGGTATTTCCAGGGCAAGCTGGCGAGCGCCGCCTTTTGTTATGTAGAATTTAATGGAGGCTGTGCCATCCTTTCTTTCTGACACCGCATAGTCATAGTTCTTTCTTCTATTTTTTTCTTTCCACGCTTCCGCCCCTCCGGGATAAACCTCTTCAACAAGCGATTCTAATCCTTTGGAAATGAGCGTGTCAAGCCAGCGTTTGGCTTTCCCCTTGAATATGTTTTCAGCGCCAAATAACATGGTGCTGCCGTCAATTGCGCCTATCAGGCGCTCCAGACTTTGGAGTTCTTCAGGGCTTAAAACGCCGCCTTTGTCTTTCTGCTTTTGCAGCAAACTGGAGATTTCCTGGACTTTTTGGTCTTGTAGTGGCAGAAATCTGAAGTAATTTGGCTCAAGTCCGTATTCCCCCATGTATTCGCGCATCATAGGCGTTAAAACCGGCTCTGAATTCAATTGTTTGCGTATTTCTTGTAAATCCTCGACTTTCCCGTAAGGCAAATCGCTGGGAAGGTTCAGAATTGTTGCGGGAATTTCGAGCTTATCAAAAAGCCTTTTCAAGCGCAGAAGAAATGCCCAGGATATCCGCTCTACATATTTTATTTCGCGTATTGGGCTAAAAGTGCCCCCGGTTTCACTTGGAATTGGCTTGTCCAGCATGCCCGGGGCATCATAGTTTGCCCCGAATTCTTTTGAAAAATAGATGAGATTGAAAAACAGCAGCACCTTACTTATCTTAACCGGATCAAAGCCGCGGTTGTTAAAATCAAGGTGCGGCTCCCCGCCCGCTATTTCTTCCTTGATGGGATCAAACCGGGTACGAAACTCCGACCTATTTGGGGGGTAGGTGCGATAAAGGCTTGCTGCCGTCACCCCAACAGTAGTTCCTACCATTCTGCGTATTGGGCCGTTATCGCTCAAACCCGGAGCTGTGAGCATCCCGTTTCTTGCCACAATTATCCGAGGAAGAGGAGGTAGGGCATCCATAACAGGGTATCGTACCGAAACTATATAAACATATTTTGTTATACGCTATAACAGGGTTAATAAAAGGAAGCCCGTGGCTGCGGCTAATTAAGCGAGAATAAAAGAAAAATGAAAAAGGAGAAAGAACTTGCCTTGCGCTTCTTGCCACTTTGCCACCTTTGCGTGGCAAGATGTCGCGTTCGCTTAACGTGCCGAACGCGCCATCCTTTCTGTTTCGTCGCGCTTTTTAATTGCGTAGGAAGCGTTGACATCCCCGCGCGATGCTGATTCTATTTCGGCAGCCAGTGCCTCTGCCATTGTTTTCTTGTTGCCAAAGGACTGCATTATTGCCGCCAGAGAGAGGTTGCGCAAAGCCATGTCAAGCCTGCGTTGCGCGGACACGTCCACTGCGACCTGATAGGATACGCCGCCGAATGAGACGCGCGTGAAGTCTTCCCGCGGTGCGGCGTTCTGCACTGCGTCAACAAGGAGCTGCACTGGGTTTTTCTTTGTTTTTGCCTCAAGAAGCTCAAAGGCATCCTGCACTATGCGTATTGCCTTTGTTTTCTTCCCTTGCATGCGCCCGTGTGTGCGTATTACCTTCCCGGAGGTTTTCTCGCCGGTGCCGCCCCTCATGAGCTTGTTGATGAGCCGCTCCACGATGTTGACGTTGCGCTTGCCAAAGGGGTGCTTTGCGTGCCTTCCGTGCGAATGTGGCAATGCAACAGGGGCAAGGCTCACGTAGTTGCGAAGGCTCAAGTCGCTTACCCCGACTGATTCAAGCTCGTATTTTCCAAATAGTTTTTCCATTCAAATCACTCTGCATTCCTTATTTTGGTTCTTTCCTTATTTTGGTTCTTTCCTTATTCGGTTGCATTAGCATATATGTCGTATTAGCATAATAAATGTGATGCCCGAAAAGGGCGCGGGAAAAATGTTGGCGGGATGGGAAAAAATAAAAAATAACGGTTTACCTTTTCTTCTTGCCGGTTGCCTTTTTGGAGCCAAGCATCGCAATCTGCGACTCGTGCTTGAGCTCTAGGCCAAACAGGAAGAGCACTACAACGAAGACCATTTCAGTCCCGTTTACCATGCGCGTCCCGGTTGCGGCACCTGCAGCCAATGCAGCCGCAGAGAGCACCCCGACTGCCATTACAAGCTTCCAGCTTGATTCAGCCAAGTCAGCATATCCCATTTTTTCACCCCTATGTTCATTTTCCGCTTTTCTGCTGTTTTTACGTTCCGCTTATCTCTTGGGCTTTTCCTTCCTCTTCTGCACCAGCATCTGCAAATCAACGCCATTCACCGCGTCAACCTTGTAGCGCACGCCGGGTATGGAGCCCATCTGCCCGCGCTGCGAGCCCCCAAGGCCAGATATTGTAACTTCATCATGCTCATCTATATAATTGATTGCCCCGGAGCGTGGCGCGAATGCGGTAACGAGCTTGCCGTTCTTTATAAGCTGGATTTTTACGCACTTTATAAGGCCCGAGTGGGGCTGCTTTTGCTCAAGGGCTTTCTTTTCTATCACAATGCCCTTTGCCTGTGGGGAGCCTTCAAGCGGGTCGTATTTCTCCTTAAGGCGCAGTTTTTTGCGTTTCCACGGCTTCTTGAGCCAGCGCTGGCGCTGGCGTTTGCGTGCAACGTCCCTTCCTGAAAATTCTCCTCTTGCCATAGTTATACCTGCCTTTTTAACATGCATTGGTGCGTGGCTTGATACATGTTTTGTTAATGGTTTTGTTAATGTGCCGCATTAATGGGTTGCAAGGCGAAGGTCGCAGTTGAACTTGCGCTGCACAAGGGTGCGCGCGAGCTTTATGCGCTTTCCGTCCTTGCCAATCGCGCTCCCCCTGTCGCGCTCATCGACGTGAACGTAAATCGTCTTGGAATCCATTTTGTCATGAACGTTTATATTGGTTACGGCGATGGGCGCAAACAGGCTCCTCACAAATTTTTCCATCTGCTCGTTGTCCTCAAACACCAGTACCTGCCTGCCAAACGACTGGCGCACGCGCGTTATGTTCGCGCCCTTTTTTCCTATTGCCTTTCCCAGCTCGCCCTCGCTCACAATGAAGACTATTTCGCTTTCGCTTATTATGCAGTCGCGCACCATTGCACCGGTAAGGGACTCAAAGGCGGAAATGCACTTTAATTCGTCGTTTGTTAATTCTACCATCAAATCCCTTTGCATTTGCCAAATCCCTGCGCCTACTGCTCCTTCTTTGCAAACGAAAGTATTGTGGAGTTGCCCGCGTCCTGTATGCAAAGCGAGGAAACGGGAAAAGGCTTTCCGCACACCGAGCCAAGCTCAATGGATGTGCCCTCAAACTCCAGTATCGGAATTGAGGAAAGCTTGCAGAATTTCTGTATGTCGTTTTTTGTAAATTCAGGGCAGTTGGAGGAAAGCACTATGAGCTTGCTTTTCCCCAAAAGCGCGCGCTTGAAAGAGGAACGGCTGCCGAATTCCACTTGGCCGCTGTCAACCGCCATCCTTATTGCCTTTGAGAGCGTAAGGGACTCTGATTCTGCTGTTTTTTTCTTTGCCATTCAAATCTACCCCGAATTAATTTAACCCAGTTTCATTTTAAGGCGCACAAGCCCCGTCCCTATGGGCACCGTCTGCCCCACTATTATGTTCTCGGTAACGCCTATGAGCCTGTCCTCTTCGCCGCCGGTGCTTGCCTTTATGAGGTGCTTTATTGTCTCTTCAAAGGCGGCGCGCGCAAGCACTCCGGCCTTTTCGCCTGAAAGCCCGTGCCTTCCTATGGATTTCACTTCGCCGTCCATTGTCATTGCGTCGGCAAGCAGCATGCAGTGGCGCACGTCAACAGTGAGCCCCTGCAAATCCAGCACCTGCTTTATTTCGCGCACAAGGCAGGTGCGCGCAGCCTCTATGCCAAGCACGCGCTCCACTTCCTTTACATCGTTTGTGTAAACGCGCTGCGTGTCAACCTTGGGCTGCTTTAGCATTGCGGCAAGGTTGGAGCCGTCCGTGCGTATGAAATATTTGCCGTCTTTTCCCTTAAGAAGCAGCGCGCGCCTTATGCGCTCCACTCCCTTAAGGTGCAAAATGCGCAGCTTGTTTGTGAGCCTGCGTATGTTGCGAAGCGAGGAGGCGGAGGGCTTTATAGTGATAACGTTCCCGTTTGCCTCAAGCGAGCCGCTCGTTGCAGCTTTTAGGGCTTTCTTCACGTCGTCCATTGAAAGGCGCATGAGATCAAGCTCCTTTTGGTCAACCGTAACCTCTATTTTCTTTTCAAGGAAATTCTCCTCTATCTGCGCAATTGAATTGAGTTTCGTGCATTCAATGGACTGGGCAACTTCGCGCGCCGCAGCCTCGCTTGCGTCTTGCGCAAGGTAGATGTCCATGAAGGGCTTTTTTGGCTCCTTGCGCGCATCCACAAGTTCAATTAGGCGGGGCAGGCCGGTTGGCACCTGCTCCGCAACGCCTGCATAGTGGAAAGTGCGCATTGTCATCTGTGTGCCCGGCTCCCCTATGGACTGTGCCGCGACTATCCCGACTGCCTCTCCGATGTCAACTTTTGTTTTTCCTTTCATAAATATCCCTTTTCATCTCTGCTTTTCATGGCTTATGCGCCGTTATCGTTTTATACGTCGTTCTCGGAAGGCTTTAGCGCGTCCGGTATCTCCGGAATGGCTATCTTTGCGCCGCTTCTCATCGGGTCCACGCCGTCACCGCCGTATATGCACTGCACCACCATGCCGCGCGAGTCGCGCACGGAGTAGTCGTTGCGCACAACCATGTCCTGCAGCGCATTTATAAGCCGCCTTTGCATGTAGCCTGAGCGCGCGGTGCGTATTGCGGTGTTGACAAGGGACTCCCTGCCTCCCATTGAGTGCAGGAAGAACTCCGTCGGAAGAAGGCCTTTTGAGAAGGGGTTGAACACAAAGCCGCGCGAAGCCGCGCCCACGTCGCCCCTTTTGAAATGCACAAGCGTGCGGCCGCGGTAGCCTCTTTTCACCCTCTTTGCGCGCACTGCCTGCTGCCCCACCATTGCAGTCATCTGTATTGCGTTAAGCAACGAGCCGCGCGCGCCAATCTTTGCCATGAGTATCGCGGTGTTGGTGAAGCCGAAGTGGTTTTCAATTACCTTGCCGGAATTGTCGCGGGTGCGCGAGGTTATGCCCATTATCTTGTCCTCAAGGGATTCGCGCATTGAGCGGCCGGATATGCGCTCAAGGGTGCCATTCTTGTATTGCATTATCGCGGTGTCTATTTCGCGGCGCATAGTATCCTGCAATTCCTCCACCTTGTTTCCTATTTCCGAAGGAAGGGAATAGTTGCGAAGGGATACTGAAAGGCCTTGGCGGGTTATGACTGCCAGAGACATGCGTGTTGCGGTGTCCACAAAGCGCAGCGCAGCCTCGTTGCCGCGCAGGTGCACTATTTTCTCAAGTATTTCGTTTTCAAAAGACTTGCTTTCAAGCGCGCCCGAGAGCAATATGCCGTCCTTTATCACGATGTTTGCGTCAGGGTCGGGGTCTATTTCGTGCGCGGGCTTCTTGGAGAGGCGCGAGCGCATCTGAAGGTTCAGCTCCTTGGGAAGCAGCATTGAAAAGAGCAGCTTTCCTGAGTATTTGTCCCCCTTGTCAGGCGAGGGCAGGTCGTTTACGCCGGCTATTGCAAGCAGGTTGCAGGCTTCCGCCTTTGTGAAAAGCGCGTCGTTGCGCGTCATGTAATATGCGCCGGAAACGTAATCTTCCTGTGGCTTTATTATTGCGTGCCCGTGGCGGGGGGAAATTATCTGCCTGTGCACCTTCATGAGAAGCTCCGCCTCCACGCGAGCCTCCTCGCTCTGTATCACATGCAGGTTCATTTCGTCGCCGTCAAAGTCAGCGTTGTATGGGGGGCACACCGTGGGGTTCAGTCGCAGCGTCCTGCCGGGGAACACGCGCACCGAGTGGCACATTATTGAAATCCTGTGCAATGAAGGCTGCCTGTTGAAAAGCACCGTGTCCCCGTTTATTAGCTGGCGCTCCACCGTGCAGCCTATGCAAAGCGTGTCTGCGCACTCCTGCCTTGTTAAATCGTTCACAAGCACGCGCTTTCCGTCAGGGCGAAGCACGTAAAGGGAGCGGGGGTAGTCCGCTGAAAGCACGTATTTTTTGAGATCCTCAAGGTTCCAGGTGGTAACCTTTATGGGCACTGTAAGGTCCTCTGCGATTTCAAGCGGGACGCCGACCTCGTCAATTGAGATGTTAGGGTCAGGGGAGATGACGGTGCGGGCTGAGAAATTCACGCGCTTTCCGGAGAGGTTGTACCTAAAGCGCCCTTCTTTCCCTTTAAGCCTTTGCGAAATTGTTTTCAGCGGCCTGCCTGAGCGGTGGCGCGCAGGGGGGATGTTGGACGTGTCATTGTTGAAGTAGGTCGTAACATGGTACTGGAGAAGCTCCCATAAGTCTTCTATTATGAGCTGCGGCGCGCCTGCATTTATGTTTGCCTCCAGGCGCTGGTTTATCCTCATTATGTCAACGAGCTTGTGCGTGAGGTCGTCTTCAGACCGCTCGCCGGTTTCAAGAGTTATGGAAGGGCGCACGGATACAGGCGGCACAAGAAGCGCGGTGAGCACCGTCCATTCCGGGCGCGCGTGCATTGGGTCAAAGCCAAGAATGCGAAGGTCCTTATCGGACACCTGTGAAAGCCAGTCGCGCACTTCTGTCGGGAGCATATTTTGCTTGCCCTTTGAAAAGCCGGTTGGCTTGAGGAGCTTTATCTCTTCAAGCGCAGTGTGGCAGTGGGGGCACTTGGAAAGCTTTTTTGTCTTGCTTTTCATCTCCATTTCTATGTCGGACTCTATCACTGCGGACAGGTCTTCCACCTGCTTTTCGGACAAAAGCAGGCGCTTGCACGAGTGGCATGTGCTTTTAAGCACAAAATAAATCGTCTTGCCGAATTCCGGGTGTATCACGGGGCGCACAAGCTCTATGTGCGCAAAGTGCCCCGGGCAGCTGCGAAGCTTCCCGCCGCAGGTTTTGCACTTAAGGCCGGGGTCAATGACACCCATGCGCTGGTCAACAAGGCCCCCGTCAATTGGATAGGAATCGTCGTTGTAGGTGTCGGGCACCGTTATCTTTGCGGCTGACATCTTCCTTATCATCTCTGGCGAGAAGATGGAAAACTTCAGCCGGTCTATCATTTTTGACACGTACATTTTTTCACCTGTTTAATCTTCCGGCTCATGCCTTGTCGCGCAATAGGAGGCGGGGGAATATGTGCAGCGCCTTTATCTCGTCAAGCAGAAGCTTGAACGCGTAGCTCATTTCCACCTGGTGCAGGTCGGTTGACTCGCACACGGGGCAGTATTCGCGGTTCTTCACGTGGTCCTTTATTGCGATTGAGCCGCACTTGGAGCACACAAGCTCAAATGTGCGGTCGGACTCCTCAAGCAGCCGCTCGCGCAGCAGCATTGAGGCGCCATACCCTATAAGGCAGTCGCGTTCCATTTCACCGAAACGCAAGCCTCCCTCCCTTGCCCTGCCTTCTGTTGGCTGGTGGGTGAGCAGCTGCACAGGGCCGCGCGAGCGCACGTGCATCTTGTTTGAAACAAGGTGGTGGAGCTTCTGGTAGTAAATTACGCCTATGAAAATGCGGCTCTTTATCATTTCGCCGCTCACGCCGTCGTAAAGGATTTCCTCGCCGTATTCGTCAAAGCCGTTCTCCTTGAGCGCCTTTATGTAATCTTCAGCCTTGTCGCCGTTGAACGCTGAGCAGTCGCCAAACTTCCCTGAGTAGCACACGCTCTTGCCCCCAAGCATCTCAAGGAGGTGCCCCGCAGTCATACGCGAGGGTATTGCGTGCGGGTTTATTATCAAATCAGGCACAATGCCGTCCTTTGTAAATGGCATGTCATCCTGCGCCAGCTGCATTCCAACCACGCCTTTTTGCCCGTGGCGGGATGCGAACTTGTCGCCAAGCTCAGGCACTTTTATGGAGCGCACGCGCACCTTCACTAGCTTGTTCCCTGAAAGCGAATCAGTGAGCATCACAGAGTCAACCACCCCGTCATCGCCGCTCTTTATTGCAAGGGAATTCTCGCGCTTCTTTTCCTCTGAAACGCCAAACACCGTCATTTCCTCAAGGAAACGCGGAGGGGAGGTTTTTCCCAATATCACGTCGCGGGAGGAAACAGTGCTTTCAGGCTCAACTATCCCGTCCTCGCCAAGGTGGCGGTAAGCCTTCTCATCGCGGTAGCCGCCAGTTGTTGCGGGAGGGATTTCAAACTTGTCCTTTTGGCCGCCGGGGTATTTGCGCTCCTCGGACTCGTGCGTCTTGTAGAAAACGCTTCTTCCAAGGCCCCGCTGCACCGCGGATTTATTCATTACAAGAGCGTCAGAGAGGTTGTAGCCCATCATGGACGTAATTGCAACAACAAAATTCTGCCCTGCCGCCCTTTCGCTGAACTTAAGTATTGAATAGGGGCGCGTCTGCACAAGGGGCTGCGCAAATTGAAATTCGTTGAGTACGTCCCCAGGGACTGCTTTGCCATTGCGCACGCCATTGTAACGCGCGGGGAAGAGTTGTATTCGGGATAGGGCAGCACTGAAACCGTTACGCCCATTATGGACACGGGGTCTATCTCAAGGTGCGTGTGCTCAGTGGTGAGGTTTTCTTCCGAAAGCGCAACGTATGCGCTCTCTTCCTCTTCCGCATCCAAGTATTCAATAATGCCAAGGCGCACGAGCTTGCCCCAGGTTGTTTCGTTGCTTTGAAGCTGCGCAATAAGCGCAGGGGTGAGGCGGGACTGGCCGTTTTCCACCACTATGTAGGGGCGGCGCGCCCTTCCGGAGTCCGTGTTAATGTAAACGTCGTCCGTCTGGGAGTTGTAGTGGAAATTTGCTTCAGGGGAAATGGTGCCGCTGCGGCGCTTCTCCTTAAGGTCTTTTACAAGCTGCGAGCCTGACTCGCTAAAGCCAATGAAGCGGCCGTTTATGTACACGCTGCATTTTTGCTGCCCTATTGGCTTTGTGATTTTCTTTTTTCTCTTTTTTACCTTTGCCATAAATACCACGTTGCAATCTTTATTTTCATGCATTGAATTCTCATTAAAGTTTTACGTTCATGCGAAGCAGCACCTGCTCCACGTTCTCTTCCTTTTCCCCTATTGAAACTTCGCACAAAAGCGACAGGTTCTTTACCAGCGCGCATGAGGGGCCTTCTGGGGACTCGTTTGGGCAGAGCTTTCCCCAGTGCGTCCCGTGCAGGTCGCGTGCCTTGAAGTGCGGGTGCTTTCTTGAGAGCGGGGAGATTATGCGGCGCAAATGCGAGGCTGTTGCCAAAAAGCTTGTCCTGTCAAGCAATTGCGAAACTCCGGTCTGGCCTGCAATCCAGTTGCCAGTCGCCATTGAATACCTTATCCTATCGGAGAGCGCGTCAGGGCGCACAAGAGTCTGCACTGCCAAGCGCCTGCCTCTTGCGTCCGCCCTTCCCGCTTGGTATGAAACGTCCTTTACAAGGAACTGGAATGCATAGCGGAAAAGCTCTTCCATAAGATCGCCTGCAAGCTTTATGCGCTTGTTCGCATAGTGGTCCTTGTCGTCAGGCTTTATGTCCTTGTATGCAACGCGTATTGAGCGCTCAGCCATCTTGCACAAATAGTATGCCTTCTTTATGCGGTCTTCCGCGGTTGTGCCAATGTGAGGTAGCAGGTACGTGTCAAGCAGCACTTCCGCGCGCTTTATCCTGTATTCCGTTGCCTGGCCGGGAGCTGCCTTTTTCCCAAGATAGTCTATTGCGTCATCCTTGTTTGAGGACGTGTCGGTTTCCAAATTGAGCAGTATGTCGGAAAGAACGTGCTTGTCTTGGGGGAATGCCGCCAGTATGTTTTCCTTTTTGTCAAGCCCGAGCGCGCGCACAACCGAGATGAAAGAGAGGTCCTTTGGTGCTGCGGGGAAAACAACGCGCAGCAGCCCCTCGTTCACGCGTTCCACAACAGAGCGCGCCCTAAAGCCGTTTCTTGTTGAGAAAACCTTTGCCGTTACTATGGAATTGTCCTTTTCGCGCGTGCACATTATGCGGTTTGGAGCCAAATCCTCTATAGATACTAGTGCGCGCTCGCTTCCGTTTATAATGAAGTAGCCGCCCGGATCCGCGGAGTCCTCCCCGGAGTCAATGAGCTCCTCCTCAGACATGTTGGACAGGTAGCAGAGCTTGCTTTTCACCATTACAGGAAGTTCGCCGATGAAAACTTCGGAGAAGGTGCGTTTTTCAACGCCGTTAAAAACAGGTATTATTTCAAGGAAGATGGGTGCGGAGTATGTGAGGTTGCGAAGGCGTGCTTCATATGGGGTGATAATGCGCTGCGCGCCGTCAGCCTCTATTATTTTTGGCTTGTCAAGGCGGATTTTTCCAAAGTGCAGCTCAAATCCCTCAATGGAAGGCTGTATCACGCCAACGCGGTCAACTATTTCCTGTATGCCGATGTCAACGAATTTGTTGTAGGAATCAAGATGCTGTTTCACAAGGCTGTTTTCGCGGAAATACGCTGGTAGCAATTCCTTTGTAATCATATAATGCACCCTTGTGGATTTGGCTTGCTTCACTGCACTTGCTATCATGCTTACTTCACTACCATGCGATAGTAAGAATATTCTGTCGTATCAGCCTTGCTGTCGTTGCGCGTAATCTTTATCACGTCACCCATTTCCGCGCCCAGCGAGGCGATTGCCGGGTCTGCTTTTTTTATGCGCGGCAGTTGCTGCGGCGTAACGCCCAGTTTTGAAAGTACTTCCTCTTTTTCCTTTTTGTGCAGTATCTCGTGCTTTGGGACAAATTCATGTGAAAAAGACTGGGGTTTTGTCAAGGCAACACCTAACCAAGCGCAGTTAGGGTATTATGCAGCAAAAGCATTATAAAGGTATTTAAAAAGGGCAAGTTCAAGATTTCCCGCCGGCGATAAAATTAGGATTTACGGCGTGAAAAAACAGCATTTGGGTGTAGAAAACAGTTCTTGCATCTTTTGCAGGCTGTTTGCCGGGATTTTGACCCGCGCCCGTTTCTTCAAAGTTTAGTGGAAGCAATAAAATCCTCCAAAAATTTCAAGTTTGCGGTTGTTTTTGGGTCCGCGTCCATTGGAACGTAAAATCTCAGGGATTCCAATCCACGTTTTGCGTTTGCAACCAATTCTTGCGGCACCTGCGAGGGCTGGTCGTGAAATTGCGCCACCGCTATTAATGCTGATATTGCGCCTGCGGCATTTTGGAGGTCGCGGGAAAAAAATAGAACCATATAGGGGGCGTTCAATGTTTTTGGGTCGTTAAGAAGTGTGCAGAGGCTATCTGCAATTGCCCCGCTCACGCTAAAAAGGGCTTTTTCTGCCCTAAGCGAAGCAGCAGAATAACCGGCGGTAGCAGGTAGGGGGACCTTGAAAAAACCTATTTCTTGCCCGAACCTAGTGCTGACGCGCACTGGCACGGACAAAACTTGTGTGGGGGCATGTGCCATAAGAATACCAAAGGATATTGTGTAGCTAAAAGTTTATAAAAGTGTATATTTAAGCCAAGGATGTTCCTATTCTTGAGATTGCACGCGCAGCAAGGGATGCGCCAAGTGCGCCGCATTCCTTAAGGGGCTTTTTTTTGCACATCCCATAAAGGAAGCCGGCTGCAAAATAGTCCCCTGCGCCGCTGGTGTCCATTACGCGCGCCTTTTTTGCGGGTATTTTAATGCGCATTGCCCCTGAGAATATTGATGCCCCTTTTGCGCCCCTTTTGAGCACGATTGTTTTTGCAAGGGAGAGGAATTTTTTTGCGCTTATTCCAAGGGCTGCGAATTCCTCCTCGTTTGCAAAAAGCACTGACGGTGGGAATTTTTTTAGGAGCGCGAGCAGCCCCTTTCTTCTCCCGCTTACCATCGGGGGACTTTCAATGGAGAACGCGATGGGAATGCCTGACTTTTTTGCCTGCTGCATTAGTTTTGCGCATGTTTTCCCAAGCGCTTGGCGGGAGAGGGCGGTTATGGACGTTAGAAAGAGGCATTTTGAGCTTTTCAGGGCTGCGCTCTCTATTTTGGAATATTTTTCAGAGTTTCCCAGGCTTACTGCGAAAGTGCGCTGCCTGTCGGGAGTGATAAGCGCGAGGATTTTGCCGCTTGCGCCCTTAAGCGCTTGAAGCAGGCTTGTGATTTTCAGCCTGCGCAGGTTTGCGGCAAAAAGCAGCCCTTCCCTGTCTTTTGCAAGCGAGCCTGCATATGCGCATTTTCCGCCCAAATATGAAATCCCCTCGCACACGTTGCGCGCATTGTCCCCTGCGCTTGTGAAGGATATTTTTACGCGCGAGCACAATGCCTCAAGCTTTTTCCTTTCCATAAAATTTGAGCCTCCTTTTTTTAGGCGCAAGGATGCAAGCCGTGTGTTTGTGCAGCGGGAGGAATAGTCCATAACGGGGGTGCCTGTCGCAAAGACGTCAAATGATGCCACGAATGCTGTGCGGGCGCAAACCTTTTATAGTATATATGGATTGACTGCACATGGCAAAAGTTGAATGGTACGCTGATTTTGTGGATGAGGGGCATTCGCCTTTAAAAGACGACATTGTTGCGCTTTTTTATTTTGAGCCTGCAGCGGGCATAAGCAAAAAAGAGGCTGTTGGAAGGATTGCATCCGAAAGCTCAACAGGCACGTGGACAACGCTTTTCACAATGCCCCCGCGCATGAAAAAGCTCATGGCAACCGCATTTGAGATAGACGGAAACTTCGTGAAAGTCGCATATCCGATTGGGCTTTGGGAGGAGGGGAATGCGCCGCAGCTTCTTTCAGGAATTGCGGGGAACATTTTTGGCATGAAGGCGATTGAGAATTTGAGGCTTGTTGATGCAAGCTTTCCGCATGCGTATGTGAGGAACTTCAAGGGTCCCGGATGCGGGATGGAGGGCATACGCAGGATGATGAAGGTGAAAAAGCGCCCCCTTACGGGCGCAGTGCCAAAGCCCAAAGTTGGGTTCTCTGCTGCAGAGCATGCTGCGATTGGGTATGAGACATGGATGGGCGGCTTTGATTTGGTAAAGGATGACGAGAATTTGACTTCAACGCATTTTAACCGCTTTGAAGAGCGCGTAAAGCTCATGACAAGGCTGCGCGAAAAGGCGGAAAAAGAAACAGGGGAAGAAAAGGATGCGCTCATAAATATCACCGCGCCGGTTGCGCAAATGGAAAAGCGGGCAAAAATGCTCCATGAGAACGGATGGAGGTATGCAATGGTGGACGTTGTGGTTGCCGGCACTTGCGCAGTTCAGCACATGCGCGAGGTTTTGGCGGATTATGGGATGGCGATGCACGCGCACCGTGCAATGCACGCATCCTTTGACCGCAACCCAAAGCACGGCATTACAATGCAGTTTTTGGCAAAAATGCACAGGCTTATCGGGGTTGACCAGATACATGCGGGCACTGCGGTGGGCAAGCTTGTCGGGGACAGGAAGGAAGTGCAAAGCGTTGCGAATGTGCTTCGCGAAAAAGTTACAAAGGCAGAGGGGAAGATGCTCCTTAGGCAGGAGTGGGGCGGCATAAAGGGGGCATTTCCTGTATCTTCCGGCGGGCTGCACCCTGCACTTGTGCCTGAGGTAATGGATATATTCGGGAACGAATGCGTAATACTTGTGAGCGGCGGGATACACGGGCACCCCAAAGGAACGCGTGCTGGAGCAAAAGCCTCAATGGACGCGATGCATGCGAAAATGGATGGAAAGACGCTTGAGGAGGCTGCAAAAAAAAGCGCGGAGTTGCGAGCGGCGCTTGAAAAATGGGGCTACCTGAAGCCCAGATGAAAAGCCTGCGCATGGTAAGTTGAGAGCGTTTCATATTTTGGGCCTGAGGGCTGAAGAACGCTTTTCTTCAGCGCAAACTCCTGTGCAACAAAGGAGCCGAAATCAAATTGCGAATATTTTTTTGCAAAGGATGCAATTTCCGCTTTTGCTTTTTCCGCGTTTGCCTTTGGCCTTGCAAGCGTAACGTGCGCATGGAACTTTCTTTTTTCGCCTTGAACTTCAACGCCCGAAGCCTGCACTTTTGCGTTTATGCAACAAACAAGCCCTTCAAGTGGCGCGCAGCGCGCATTTGCAAACAGAACCGCCGGGTTGTGCAAGGAGGGGAACACGCCTATCCCTTTTATGGAAATTCCAAGATGCAGGAATTCTACCCACTCCAACGCGCTTTGAAGCTGCTGCAAATGCGCTTGGGGCGCCTCAGCGAAAAAGCACAATGTTATGTGCAGGCTTTCCTTTTCAACTTTTTTGAAATGCGCACCGGGTAGTTCGGATGCTGCCAAATGGAGCTTCTCGCGCATTTCTTCTGGAAGCTCTATGGTGCAAAAGAGGCGCATGCAAAAAGATGGGCAGCGCTTGTATAAATAATGTGTGCTTGCTGTGCATTTTGCGGTGCATGCCTGCGATGGGTGAGTGCGCCGCCTTTGTAGCGGCAATGCCGCGCGGATATAAAAACATATGTTATAATCCATTTTGGTGATGGAATGAAAACTATTTTGGTTGCGCTTATTTTTGCTGCTGCGGTTTTTGCGTTCGGGTGTATTTCAAGCCAGCAAGAGGCTGGGCAGGGGCAGATGGTGGGCAGTGACACTGATGCGCACGGGTGCATCGGGTCGGCAGGGTATGTATGGTGCAATGTAACGCAGGAGTGCATGCGCCCATGGGAACAAAACTGCACGCTTTCGGTGCAGGAGCAGGCAAGGCGGTTCTGCAATGCAACAAATGTGGAAAAAGTTTACGCGTGAGGGCAACATGTGCGCGTAGTGAGTTCAATGGACGGGGCAGGCTCCGCGTTTTACGTGGACGGGGTTGAGGTTGCGCGCTGCCCAATTGTTGCTCCTGAATCCATGAGCGCGCAATGCAGGCAGCTTATGATGGGCAATAATTGCGTGGAGCAGGAAATCTGCTAAGGCAAATTGGCGCAAAAAACCCGCCAGAAAGAAATATAAGGTTTGGATTGAGAAGAGTGGCATGATGATTCCTAAAATAAGCGGGCTGGAGCTGAAAAAGGGCGCGGGAGTGTACGCCGAATTCAAGAAAAATGCAAAGGTGTATGCGGCGGTATTGTTTTTTGCGCTTGCGCTTTTGCTTTTCCTTTCAGTGTTGCGCAACAGCCTTTTTGGGGATATTGACGAGGAAAAGAAAATATGGTTTGAGCTGTCTTTTTTGCTTCTTGCTGCAATAATGGCTGAAATGCTTGTGAATTACCTTAAGCAGCCGGTAGTGATGGTGCTGCTCATTGTTGGGGTCGTGATTTCGCCTTCCGCAAGCGGGATTATTTATGGGATTGTTGCAGGCGTGCTGGATTTTCTTTTGGCAGCAGCGGGAATTGTGTTTTTTATGCCTGCGGATGCGCCGCATCTTGTGCAATCCGGCGGGCTTATTGAAATTTTTGCAAAGCTAGGGGCGATTTTGCTGCTGTTTAAAATAGGGCTGCACTGTGAAACAAAGAAAATTTTCAACGTCAAGAACCTCGTGATTGCGCTCCTTGGAGTTGTGGTGCCTTTTGCAGGAGGGTATTATTTCGCTGTTGCAGGGGGGCACTCTTTTTACTATGCGCTTTTTTTGGGCGCCGCGCTCACTGCAACAAGCGTAGGGGTTACCGTTGCGGTCCTTGAGGAGCTAAAATTGCTGCAAACGCAAATGGCGCAGGCGCTTTTGGGGGCTGCGGTTATTGATGACATACTTGCGCTCCTTGTGCTTTCCTTTGTGCAAAACATTCCTGCAGGCGGGATTGGGGAAGGGGTGTTTTTGCAGATTGGGTCGCTTGTGGCAACTACGCTGATATTTGTAGTGGGTGGAATACTTCTTGGCAGGTTTGTTGTGACTGTGTATTTTGATCCGATTGTGGGAACTGAGAAAATGCCCAAAAGAGGCTTTCTTGCAATGCTTATGTACCTTCTTTTCTACGCGTACGTGGCGGAGTTTATCGGGCTTTCCGCAATAGTGGGGGCGTTCATTGCGGGCATTACAATGAACTACAGCCACAAAACCGAGAGGCTCCTTGACATGTTTTATCCCCTTGAGGCGCTATTTACGCCGGTATTTTTCATTTCACTCGGGCTGCTTGTGGACGTGAATGCGCTTGTGGAAAACATTGTGCCCATATTCATAGTCACGCTGCTTGCGATTGCGACAAAAATTGTCGGGTGTGGCGTTGGGGCGGTCCTGAGCGGAAGCAATGTGAAAGAGGGAATTGCGATTGGAGCGGGAATGGTGCCGCGCGGCGAGATTGCACTTATTATAGGCTTGTACGGGCTTACCGCGCTCACTCCTGAAGGCGTTCCGGTGCTTGGGCCAAGCGAATATGCGGTGATTGCATCCATGGCTTTCATTACAACCATTATTGCGCCGCCGCTCATACAGATGACGGCAGGAAAAAATGCTGCAGCCGTGCAATAGGTATGCGTAACCATTTGTTATAGGCTGCATTTATTTATTTTCCAGCATCAAAGCGCAAAAGAATGTCGTATAAGGAAATAATCTCAGTGCCGGGCATAAAGCCCGTGCTTTTCACGCTGTTTATGGTGAGCTTTGGCTTTGGGGTAATACTTCCAATGCTCCCTTTTTACGCGCTATCGCTTGGGGCAACGCCTTTTGAGCTTGGGATGCTCACTGCCGTTTTTGCGTTCATGAGCCTTGTTTTCTCCCCGATTATGGGAAGGCTTGCGGACCGCTTTGGAAGGCGGGTGATACTGCTTGTTGGCACGTGCGGCTTTGCGGTTTCCTACCTGCTTTTTGCGTTCACGGATTCTCTTGCAATGGCGTTTGCCGCGCGTGCGGTTGAGGGCATTGCGGCAGCCGCGATGTTCCCTGCGTGCATTTCGCTTATCTCTGATTTCACAACGGAAATGCAAAG
Organism: Microcaldota archaeon; assembly: GCA_018304295.1. Taxonomy (GTDB): domain Archaea; phylum Micrarchaeota; class Micrarchaeia; order Anstonellales; family Anstonellaceae; genus Anstonella. Next base: position 33,555 of record JAGVWK010000031.1, read on the forward strand.
GGGAAAGGCAATGGGGCTTGTGAGCATGGCGTTTTCAGTTGGGTTCATTGCAGGGCCTGCATTTGGCGGGCTTGCATCCTCCTTTGCGGTAAAGGACGCGTTTTTGCTTTCGGCGTTTTTTGCAGCCTGCAACTTTGCGTCCATTGCGCTGCACATAAAAGAGCCGAAGGAAAAGGCTGAAAGCAAGGACATTGCAACGCAGGAAATCGGGCTTCTTTCACACATCAAATCCCCGCTTCTTTTTCTTTTCCTCTCAAGCTTCATGGTTGCATTCATGATAGGGGGCATTGATGCCGCCCTTGCGCTTTATACAGGGGAGCAGATGGGCTTTTCCTCAACGCAAATAGGCATTGTTTTCACGTATATAGGGATACTCATAATGGCAATGCAGCTTGCAACCGGCAGCCTTGTGAACAAATACGGTGAGATAAGGCTGATAAAATGGGGGCTTTTGCTTTCCGGCGCTGGCTTTTTCCTGCTCATGTTCTCGCAAAGCTGGCTGCTTCTGATGCTTGCGCTGGCGGTATTTGTGTGCGGCAACGCGCTTGTGTTTCCCTCGGTTACGTCGCTTATCACAAAGAAAGTGCACGGAAAAAGGGGTGCGGTGCTTGGGCTTGTTTCCTCCTTTAACTCCCTTGGGCAGATGCTTGGGCCACTTGTTGGCGGGCTTTTGTACGGGATAAGCCATCAGCTTGCGTTTCTTGGGATGGCGATTATTATATGGGCTTATTGGATATTATTTTCGCTATTTGGGGCGAAAAAGGCTGAAGAGAAAAGGGAAGTTTAGGATGCAATCGCAAGGCACAAATCCATCAGAGCCAGCAGCCTGCGCCGTTTTTTATTGTTTAGGTTGGGGTGCGCCTGCAAAAATGCAAGCAGTTTTTTGTAAAGCGACAGGTAGCGGGCTTTTTGTGCAGGCAGGCGCCCGTTTTTATCCGGGCGCAGTTGGCCGTGCCAATATGCATCGCGCGCGGCAGGCTTGCCTGAACCGGCAAAAGGATTAAACCCGCCTTTTGAATCGCTCAAAATGCCGTCAAAATCAAAGCCAAGTGTTATGCATGTTTCCCTTGCGCGCCTTTCTGCGTCCCTTGCACGTTTTTCTTCTGCTTTCCTTCCCGATTTTGCACTGCTTTTTGTAGCCGGTGGTTGTCCGCCGCTTTTTGGCAGGCTGCCGGCATGGTTGCCCCCTGCCGAATCTTCATTTGCAAAAGTGTTTCCCTCTTTTGCAGCATTCCCATTTGAGTTGGCATGATGGAAGTTTGGCAACGCAGTAGGAGGAGATTGGGCTTCGTAACGCTTGGGTGCCTGCTTGTTTTTTGCAAAACTGGCGCCATCAGGCTCATAATCGGCACGCGGAGCGGGCTTGCCGCCAAAAAAGGGCGGCGCAAGGGACCATTGGAAATCAGTGGCATTGGAGTCAGTTTTTTTGCCGCTTGCAGGTTTTTTGTAAAAGCCCGCAGAATGCCTTGCGGATTCGCTGCCAATGGGAACTATCCTGCCAGGCGCTGGCGCAAAGAAGCGCGCGGGCGCATTTGCTTGCGGATTGGAAGGGATTTCTTGCGGCGGTTTGTGCCTGCTTGCTCCGCCAGGGGATGCTTGGACGGGCTTAAGAAAATCCGGGGCATAAAGCACTACGATGGATTTTCCGGCGTTTGGGGAAACCGGCAGATGGGATGGCGCTGGTTGGAAGGCATCGGCAGCATAAAGGGCTGCGTTGGCGGTTGCAGCAGGGCCAACTGCGTTGTTGGCATGCAAAAAAGCCGGGCTTTCGGGCTTTTCTGCAGCAGGTGCCTGCGCGGAATCTTTTTGCGGCGGCTGGGAAGAAACAATCTCGTGCAAAATAATTGCATATTTTTGGGGCATATCGCCTGCAACAGGCAACGGGAGCATTGCGTTTTCCAATGGGTTCTGTCGTGTTTGCTCTTGCGGTGCCACTGCAGGCGCGTTTGGAACCGGCACGATTGCCATCTGCAGGCTTTGTTGGGCGCCGGGTTTTGCTGCAGGCTGCTCTTTGGTGGCTGCGCCTGAAGCAGGGATTTCAGTTTTTGGCTGGGGGGACCGCAAATCCAGCTTCATGAAATCCAAAAACGTGCCTGAATTCCTGCCGCATGCTGAGCAGTTGCCGCCAGCGCAGCCAATGCATCCTCCCGAACCTTGCGGCTGCAGCCTAGCGAAAAACCCGGCCTGCTGTCTGCGCGTAGAAGACGGGACCGGGGTTGCTATTACTTCGGGCATTCAAAGACCTAAGGTTGTTATCACTTGTATCTTTCGTATATTTGCGTAAATGCATCGTTTGCATGCGCAGAGAGAACGGTTGCAACTATTCCGGGGAGTTCCGGGTGCACGCCCTTGTCTTCCAAAACGATTCCCCGGGCTGCCAAAAGTATCTGTGTGAAATTTTTTTGCAGTTCCGGACAAGAGGCGCTTGCGCCTTCAGCATTGAGACTGAGGCAGAGGATGGAAAAATCCCTCATCATTCCCACAAGGCCTTTTTCGCCAGTTGCAGGATTACCCTCTATTTTATGCTTAAGATAGGGAGGCAGCCCAGCAAGCTTGAGCGTAACGCCGCAGCCAAGCCTGCAGGTAGAGCACCCTGCCTGTGCGTTTGCTGCGCTTGCTGCGCTTGCTGCAAAAGATATTCCCATCTTTACACCACATTATGTTAGGTTAGCCTAATTTAGGTGTGCCTAAAAATAATGCCGAGAATTTATAAGGCTTGCTGGCTGAATGTGTGCAATGAGAAAGAAGTTCAACCTTGCAGAGGAGGAATACCTCAAGGCAGTGCTTGCGCTTTCTGGCAAAAATAAGGCTGTGAGGACAAAGGATGTTGCAAATGCCCTTGGGCTTGCCCCCGCCTCCGCAACCCAGATGCTTGAGAAGATGGCAAAAAAGAGGCTGCTGCGCCATTCGCCCTACAAGGGGGTGGAGCTTACGCAAAAGGGCAGGGAGGATGCGGAGGCAGTTCTTCGCCGCTACCAGCTCTTGGAGCGATTTTTCATTGAATACCTCAGGATAAGCCCAAGCGAGGCTGCGCATCAGGCCTGCCTTATGGAACATTTCATTTCAAAGGAGACACAGAGGCGCATTTGCCAGATTATGAAGCACCCGGAAAAGAGCATGGGAAACAAGCCCATGCCAAAATGCAGGCTGGAGAAGGACTGTGATTCATGCATGGAGAAATTCCCTGCGCCCAAGGCGGGCAGGCTTCTTCTTTAGGCGGCGTTTTACCCGAAAGTGGGTAAGATGCAATATATAACTAAAATGAAGACTTTTTGACGGTGTTTTTTTGGCTGGAGCAGGCAGTGGAAGCGCAAACCTTGCGCAGGCGGTCGCATCCCTGAGAAAGGGAAGGCCGGTGGTTGTGTTTGATTCCGCAAAGCGCGAGCGCGAGGCGGACATAATGGTGCATGCAAGGTTTGCAAGCGCGCAGAAGCTTATGATGCTGCGAAAAGATGCGGGAGGGCTTGTGTGCCTTGCAACTAGCGCAAAAGTCGCGCAGGAGATGGGATTACCGTTTTTGTCTGACGCGTACCAGAAGGCGGGGCTTGCAAGGCTTTTGTATGCAAGGACAAAATACGGGGACAAGCCTGCGTTTTCAATTTCAGTTAACCATGCGGGCACTTATACAGGGATTACAGACAACGACCGCTCCCTTAGCGCGCGGGAGTTTGCAAGGGTTGCAGGGATGGGAAGTTGGAAGGGAAAGGAATTTCAAAAAAACTTTCGCGCACCCGGGCATTTGCAGCTTCTTATCGGAAAGAGCCTGCAAGAGAGAAAGGGGCACACCGAGCTTGGGGTGCATTTGTGCAGCCTTGCGGGCCTTCCGCCCGCAATACTCATGTGCGAAATGCTTGGGAAAGGGAATGCGCTTTCAAGGGAAAAGGCAATCGCATATGCGAAAAAGAAAGGGCTTGCTTTCATAGAGGGAAAGGAAATAATGGGTGAGTGAATGGAAAAATTAAGGGGCGGAAAAATAAAAGTCGGGCTTGCGGACACCACTTTTGCGCGCGCTGACATGGCAGCATATGCGATGGATGAGATACGGAAGAAATTCCCGAAAATGAAAGTGGAATTTGTGAGAAGGACGGTGCCTGGCATAAAGGATTTGCCAGTGGAATGCAAGCTTTTGTATGAGCAAGACAAGTGCGACATTGTGATGGCGTTTGGGATGGCAGGGAAGGAACAGGTGGACAAGATGTGCACGCACGAGGCGTCGCTTGGGATACAGATGACAAAGCTCATGCTCGGGAAACACATAATAGAGGTATTTGTGCACGAGGATGAGGGTAAAGATGAGGCTGACCTGCTTTCCATTTTTGAGGACAGGAGCAGAAAGCACGCAATAAATGCAATTCTCATTGCAACAAACCAGCAGGAGCTTGTGAAAATGGCGGGCAAAGGGCTTAGGCAGGGAAAGCAGCACGCCGGGGCAATAGGGGCGGCAGGAAAAACAGGGGTGCAAAAATGAAAATGGCAATAATATCCTCGGAATTCAACATGGAGATTGCGGACGTTATGCGCAGCTCTGCAAAAGCTGCTGCAAGGAAATTAAAAACGAAAATTTCGTGCGAATATGTTGTGCCGGGCGTGTGCGACATCCCTTTTGCGCTCCAGAAGGCGCTCAAAAGAAAAAACGTGCAGGCTGCTGTGGTCCTTGGAGCGGTCGTGAAGGGCGAGACTGGGCATGACAGGCTTATAGCGGAAGTTGCGGCGCACAAGTGCATAGGGCTTTCGCTCCGGTATGAAAAGCCCGTGGGCTTTGGGATAATTGGGCCTGGCGCAAGCTGGGCAAAGGCAAAAAAAAGGGCTTGGGAATACGGGCAGCGGGCTGTTGAAGCTGCGGTTAGGATGTGCAAAATTTGAAAGGGGAATTAAAGTGGAAAAGAAAAAATCGGATGGGCAGCACGCAATTTCCGTAAGGAAGGTTGCGCAGGCGAATTTTCCCTCAAGGCATGGCACATTCAAAATAGTTGCGTTTGTTTCAAATGACGGCAAGGAGCACGTTGCGCTTGTGAAGGATGGGGCAAGGGAGAAGCCGCCCCTTGTAAGGCTGCACAGCGAATGCCTTACAGGGGACGCGCTGGGCTCAAAGAGATGCGATTGTGGAAGGCAGTTGCAAAGCGCGCTTGGCATGATTGCAAAAAACGGCTCCGGTGCGCTTCTTTATTTGAGCCAGGAGGGAAGGGGCATCGGGCTTGCGAACAAAATACGCGCCTATGCGCTGCAGGATAAAGGAAGGGACACCGTGCAGGCAAATATTGAGCTTGGATTTGGCGCGGACGAGCGGGATTTTGCGTTTGCAGCGTGCATGCTGCGCAGGCTTGGGTTTGAAAAAATCAGGCTCATTACAAACAATCCGCAGAAAGTGCGCGCGCTGGAGGAAAACGGCATAGAAGTAGTGCAGAGGGTTGCGCACAAGGCATTTCGCACAAGGGAGAATGCAAAATACCTTAGGACAAAAAAGGAAAAGATGGGGCATTTGCTTGACGTTTAGTGGTCGCATGGGAAAGGATGAAAAATTCATGGGGATGGCAATTGCGCTTGCGCTTAAAACAGACCCTGCGCCAAACCCGCGCGTGGGTGCGGTAATAGTGAAAAATGGCAAGGCAATTGCAAGCGGATACCACAGGAAAGCAGGAGAGGCACATGCGGAAATTGACGCGCTTGGGAAATTGAAAAGGGGAGAAGCAAAAGGCTCAACTATTTACGTAACCCTTGAGCCGTGCTCGCATTATGGCAGGACTCCCCCCTGCACAAAGGCGATTATCAGGGCGGGGATTTTAAAAGTAGTGTATGCTGTGGGCGACCCAACAGGGAAGGTAAAGGGAGGGGAGGAGCTGAAAAAGGCAGGCATAAAGGTGCAAAGCGGAGTGCTGCGCGCGCAGGCTGAAAAACACAACCCGGCATTTTACAAGGTTGCAAAAACAGGGCTGCCTTTTGTAACGCTGAAAGCCGCGTGTTCGCTTGATGGGAAAATTGCAAGCAAAATAGGGGACTCAAAATGGATTTCCTCCCCTGCCTCAAGGAGAATTGCGCATGCGCTTAGGGCTAAAAACGACGCAGTGCTTGCGGGCATTGGAACAGTGCTTGCGGACAATCCGCGCCTTAGCGCAAGGATAAGGGGCGCTGGCGAGCCGCTGCGCATAATATTGGATTCAAGGCTGCGCATTGCGCTTAATGCAAGGGTGCTGCGAGGGGGCAGGGCAGTTGTTGCAGCGAATTTTGGATGCAGCGCAAAAAAGAAAAGAGAGCTGGAAAGCATGGGGGTGCGCGTGCTTTTATTTGCGGGCAGCAAGGTGCCCTTAAAGCCGCTCTTGCGCGCGCTTGTGGAAATTGGGGTTTCAAGCGTGCTTGTGGAGGGCGGCGGGGAAGTGAATGCAGGCTTTGTGCGCCAAGGGCTTGTGGACAGGTATTGTTTTTTTGTGTGCCCGAAAATAGTCGGAGGGCGGGATGCAAAAAGCGCTGTTGAGGGGGAAGGAGTTTCCCTTGTTGCGAATGCGCTGAAGCTGCGCTTTGAAAAATTCGGGAAGGTGGGCGCGGACATTCTGGTGAGCGCGGTGCCTCTGCAAAAGGGGGAATTTGGGTAGCAATTGGGAAGCTGGGTTATAATGTATTGTGTTGTTATAATGCGCGGGTGTAAAAATGAAAATATTTGTCATTGCATTGCTTGCCGCCATGCTGCTTTTGTACGGGTGCGCCGCAAGCGGCGATGGCGCGCAACAGCCGGCTGCTGCGCAGCAGAACGGGCAGGCAGGAGCAGGCGCCCAGGCAGGTGCTGGCGGGGGGAATAGTGGCACAGGCGGGCAGGAAAATGCCACGCAGCAAATGCCGCCAAATGGCGGCAACTGGGTGGGGCAGGGGAATGCAAGTGCTGGCACTGGGCAGATGGCTGGAGGCAATTGGAATGGAACCGGCAATGCGAACGGGACGGAAAATAGCACGCAGGCAGAGCCGACGGGTATTGTGAGGGAATTCACCATCCACGCAAGGATTTGGGAGTTTGAGCCGTCCACAATTGAGGCTGACGAGGGGGACACAGTGCGCATAACGCTTGTGAGCGAGGACGTTTCGCACGGGATATTCATTCCACAGTTCGGCTTTGACCTTAAGGCAGGCGCAGGTGAAAATGCAACTGGAGAATTTGTTGCAGGCAGCAAGGGCACATACGCCTTCAGGTGCAATGTGTTCTGCGGGGAAGGGCATATGGGGATGGTGGGAACGCTGGTTGTGAATTAGATGCAGAAAATGTTTGCCGCAGCATTGTTGCTTGCATTTGCATTCGGATGCGTGCAGCAGCCGCAGTTTGGGGCGTATGGCAGCGCGCACGAGCATGCGGATTTCAAGATGTATGTGAACGTGCAGGCGATTGATTTTTCAGCTGAAAAATACCAGACAGAGATACCTCACGATGCGCAGGCAGGAGAGGAATGCGGCAATGACACTTCAAGGCTTGCGCATTTGCACGGCTGGGATGGGAATGTTGTGCACAAGCACGCAACAGGGGTTACGTGGGGCTATTTTTTCGGCACCATTGGCATTAACATGAGCGATTCGTGCATTTTTGTGCGGAAGGATGGGACTGCATTGTGCGATGCAAAGTTTGGAAGCTGGAGGTATTTTGTAAACGGGAAGGAAGTGAAGCAGATTAGGAACGTGGAGATAATGAACCTGGACAGGGTGCTTATAACGTATGGGCAGGCAGATAAAACGGAAATAGCAGCGCAGCTTGAAACAGTAACTTCCAAGGCGGCAAGTGAGGATGCAAACGGCACCTGCGCCAGCGGGGAGGCAAATGCAAGCGCAGCAGAAGGCTATTTTGATTCCTAGGAGATTGTGGGGGAATATTTCAGGCTTGGGCAAATCGAGCAGGCAAGGAACCTCACTTTGGAAGACCTTGCACGCATGGGGGAGCTTACAGGCACAAATGCAGGCATGCACGGGGAATTTTTGGAGGCGCAATGGATGGCGCAGCACGGCTACTCGCAGCACGTTATGCACAGCCTGCAATCAATTTACACGTATGCAAAGTGGGAGGAAGAGGCCTGCCCTGCACACCAGCTTTGGCATGCGGGCATTTTCCTGCAATTCAATGAAACGCACATGGCGGAGCATGCGATAGAGGAGGGAAAAGAGCAGCTTGGGGAATGGGACGCAATGGCAATGGAAAAAAGGGCGCAGAACCCGCAGACTTACCCGCAGCTTGAGGAAATTTTGAGTGCGATGGAAAGGGAGATAAGCGCATTTGAAGCAGGGGATTATGCGACAGCAGTGGAAAAGGCAAAATACATAGGGGAAAATGGGTATTGCTAGGGAAAAGAGGCGGTTGCATGAGAAACGTGTTAATTGTGCATGGTGCGGAAGGATACCCTCAGGAAAACTGGTTCCCATGGATGAAAGAAGAGCTGCAAAAGCTCGGGTGCGAAGTGCTTGTGCCGCAGTTCCCGACCCCGCAGGGGCAGGTGCTTGCAGACTGGATGGAAGTTTTTGAAAGCAATAGGGGGCAGCTTGGGGAGGATGCCATATTGATAGGGCACAGCTTGGGAGTGCCTTTTGTTTTGAACGCCCTTGAGGAATATCCGGCGCACGCTGCTTTTCTTGTTGCAGGCTTTGTCGGGAAGGCGGGCAATGTTTTTGATGAGAGCATGAAAAGTTTTTCGCAGCGGGAATTTGAATGGGGGAAAATAAGGGAAAACTGCAGGGAATTTTACGTATTGCACTCTGACAATGACCCTTACATAAAATTGGAAAAAGGGCAGGAAGTTGCAAAAAAGCTCCGGGTTGGGCTCACTTTGGTGAAGGGAGCCGGGCATTTCAATGCAAAGGCGGGGTATGTGAAATTCCCGCTTCTGCTGGAAATGGTGAAAGAAGAACTCTAATGGGATAAATACTGCGATAGTATCAAACACGTATACTTCCCAGAGCTTAAGGATAGGATTAAGCGAAGGAAAATTAGTTAACTTTCTTTAGTTAGCTTTCTTCAGAGCGGTATGCCAAGGTAAGTGAGCAGAAGCACTATAAGGACCCCGAAAATGCCGCCTATTGCGGCAATGAGGAAGGTGAGCAAGTCTATAGGTGCCCTTATGAGCCCAAAATAGGAGAGAAGCCAGAATATCAGGACGCCGAAAATGCCATTAAGCACAAGAGGCGCGAGTTTTTTCAGCACGTAAAACAAGGCGGCTGCTATTAGAATGGAAATGGCGAGTGCAAGCAACAGCCCCCATGCCATGTTGGGATTTTGCATGGGAGGTTTATATTGGTTTTGATAACGCATTTGCGCAATTTTACGTTATAAAAAACGCTTATAATATTTGCCATTATAACTGTGTTTTATGGCAAAACAAATTTTCGTGAACCTTCCGGTAAAAGTCCTGCAAAAATCAATTGGATTTTTCACAAGGGTCGGCTTTTCCTTTGACCCGAAATTCACTGATGAAAACGCGACGTGCATGGTAATAGGGGAAAACATTTTTGCCATGCTGCTGGTGGAAAAATTCTTCAAGACGTTCATAAAAAAAGAGATTGCGGATTCGGCAAAAACAACCGAAGTGCTGCTTGCGATATCCTTTGAGAGCAGGTAGGAGGTGGATGAAATAATGGGCCGTGCGCTTGAAGCGGGCGCAAAGGAAACGCGCGAAAAGCATGACGAGGGATGGATGTACGGAAGGAGCTTTGAGGATTTGGACGGGCACATCTGGGAAGCATTTTACATGGATGAAAGCCAGATGCCGAAAAACTGATGGCATCACATAAAAATTTTGGAGGGATAGAATGGCAACAATAAATCCGTATTTGAATTTTAATGGGAATGCAGAGGAGGCGTTTAATTTCTACAAGGCGGTGTTTGGCGGGGAATTCGCAGTGCTGCAGAGGTACAGGGAAATGCCCGGAGACGAGAAGGTTTCAGAAAGCCAAAAAGAGAAAATCCTGCACGTAGCGCTGCCCATTGGAAAAGATGATGTGCTTATGGGCTCTGATGCCCCCGAACAAATGGAGCATGTGAACTTTGGGAATAATTTTCACATCTCAATAAGCGTGGACGGCAAGGAGGAGGCGCAGAGGGTTTTTGAGGGGCTTTCCAAAGGGGGGAAGGTGCAGATGCCCCTTGCGGACGCTTTCTGGGGCGCCTATTTTGGCATGGTTGCGGACAAATTCAGAGTACAGTGGATGGTAAGCTACACGTACAAGAAGTAGGGCATGATGCGCAGCTTGGATAGCGTGGTTGGCATGGAAAAAATTGCCCAGTTTTGTGGTTTGAGAAGGATGCGGAGCAAGCTGCCGGATTCTACGCTTCGCTTTTCAAAAAATCAAGGGTTACAGGCAAAGAAAAATACGGGAAGGCGGGCGCGGACGTTTCAGGCATGCCCAAGTGAAGCGTAATGACGGTTGGATTTGAGCTTGAAGGCCAGCATTTCACTACGCTTAATGGCGGCCCGTATTTCAAATTCACCCCTGCAGTGTCTTTTTTTGTTGGCTGCGGGACAGAAAAAGAGATGGACGCGCTCTGGGCAAAGCTCTCTAAAGGAGGGCGGCGCTTATGGGGCTTGGGAAATCTGCCTAGAACCCCAAAAACACCATCCACTCATACGCGAACTTCAGCCCTATGAGGAGGATGAGGACAAGCACCAGTTTCCTGAACGCTTCTTGTGGGATTCTTTCCACAATGCGCTTTCCAACAAACGAGCCCGCAAGCGCAACTATCAATAGGGCTGGCACGTAAGCGTAATAGTCCTGCTGGAGGAACCCGCTCCCAAAGTAAATGGGAATCCTTGCCATATCCACCGCTAGGGCAATCGCCGCTGCGGTTGCGATGTACATTTCCTTCTTGAGGCTGAATGCAGTGAGGAATGCGCTGCGCAGTGCCCCGCCGGTCCCTATCAATCCGGCAAGAAATCCGGAAACCCCTCCCCCAACTATTGCATATGCGGTATTTGCGGGAAAGCTGATTTTCTTCCACACAAGTGAGGAGAATGCAAATGCCGCAAGGAAAGCGCCAAGCGCAAGCTTGAGCAATTCCTGCGGGACATAGCTCACAAGCAGCGCGCCTGCAAGCGTAAGAAGCACGCTTGGGACTCCGAAAACCAGCAGAAGCCTCCTGTCCAGCCCATGCCTGAAAAACGCCAGCCTTCCAATGTTCCCAAATATGTGCAGCAGGGCGACCAGCACAAGCGCGGTTTTGAAATCCACAAAAAACAGCGCAAGGGGCAGGAACACTGTGGATGAGCCAAACCCCGCCATAGTCCCAATTATTTCAGCAAGGAATGCAGCAGCCAAAAACAGGAGAGGTTCCATGCAGTTGTTGCCTTGGCGAGGTATAAAAACGTTCTGGATTCATGAGAGGCTGTTCCTTCAGAAGGGCAACACCGCGCCAGGCTGCCAAAAGAGGGGCTGTTTTCTGGGAAATGGGCTGCCCTTCAGATAGTATCTTATTATCCTGTTAGCCAACCTATTTTGGTGATGCCATGGTTGGGGCAAAAATCGCGATTGTGATAGACTCAAATGATGCGGAGAAAGCCTGGAATGCCTTCAGATTTGCCAGCCTCGTGCTGGGGAAAAATGACAGCGTGAAAGTATTCCTGATGAATAGTGGGGTGGAGTGCCTTGTTGATTCTGGAAAATTCAACGTCAAAAGCCTTTCCGAAAAATTTGAGCAGGGCGGGGGCAAGCTTCTTGCCTGCGGCACATGCATAAAAAGCAGAAGCATGGGAGAGGTATGCGAAATCTCCAACATGGAAACATTATATGCCCTTGTTATGGAAAGCGACAGGACGGTATATTT
>JAGVWK010000041.1 GCA_018304295.1 Microcaldota archaeon
ATTGGTAGCAACTGCGCAGCCAACGCTGCGCAGGCACTCTGATTTGCAGATTTTTCCCTGCTTTTTATTCAGAAAACAATGGATTTATAGGATGCAGCCCCAACTATGGCGGTTTTTGAAAAGAGCAATATTTTGCCATTTGGGTGCCCGCAGAAGCGTAAAAAAGGAGTTTGGAAAAGGATGCTGGCGGTGCCAGCGCGCATTTTTACGCCGTAAAAACAAACAATTATTAATGGCGGGAGAGTATGGGGAAGCATGGCGCTGGAAGACGATGGGAAGCCAAAGATAGTCGTTGCAGGAGTGGGGGGCGCGGGCTGCAACACAATAAACAGGCTTATGAGGATGGGAGTGGGGGATGTGCTCCCAATCGCTTTTAACACTGACAAAAAACATCTTGAGATTGTGCACGAAAAGGCAAGAAAGGTTTTGCTTGGGGCATCTGTTACAAGAGGCTTGGGCGCAGGCGGATTTCCAGAAGTTGCGCAAAAGGCGGCATTGGTGTCAAAAAGCCAGATAGCGGAGATGCTCGCGGGAACTGACATACTTTTTATAGCTGCGGGAATGGGAGGGGGAACTGGGACGGGCGCTTCTCCCGTAATTGCGCAGGTGGGAAAAGAGGCAGGGGCGCTTGTTGTTGCGCTTGTTACTTTCCCCTTTGCAATAGAGAGGGCAAGGCTGAAAAAAGCGCAGGAAGGGCTTAATCGGATTCTGGAATTTGCGGACACGGTAGTGGTGATAGACAACAACAGGCTCGCCGAATACGCGCCAAACGTGCAAATTGAAAAGGCGTTTGAGCTTGCGGATGAGATTACGGCAAGGGCGATAAGCGGCATTGCAAGGGCGATATTTGAGCCGTCCCTTGTGAATTTGGATTTTGCGGACCTGAAAACCGTGATGAGCAACGGCGGCATATCCATGATTGCGGTGGGAGAGGGGCATGGGTATGACAAGGTGGAAATGGCTGTTGAAAACACGCTGAAAAACAGGCTGCTGGATGCGGATGTTACGGATGCGCGCGGGGTGCTGGTGCACATATCCGGCGGCACTGACATTACGATAGGGGAAGTGCATACTGCCGGGGAAGTGCTCACAAAGGACGTTGCGGCAAATGCAAACGTGATACTTGGGGCGCGCGCAGAGGCGCTCGTGCAGGGAAAAATGGAAATAATTGCGATTTTTACCGGAGTAGGGGTGCCTCTCTTTTTGAGGAAATAGTTATTTGCGGCAATTGGGGCATAAAACAGGCTTTTGATAGAAACGCTTATAATAAACAAAGTGTTTATTATTGCATGTTTGAAATTCAGGTATCAAAAAGCGTGCTTGGGGCGGTTGAAAGCTCTCCTTTGGGAATTGCGCGCCTTGAAGTGCTTGCAAGCCTAAAGCTGTGCAGCATGCCTACCTTGAAGACCACGCTAAGCAGGCTGAATAAGGCTGGAAAAATCATCAGGCTCAAGAGGGGAGCGTATTCTGCAAGCCCGATGAGGGACGCGTATGCATGCGCACAGGCGGTTTTTGCAGGTTATATCGGGTTTGCGGCTGCGCTGCACGTGCACGGCATTATTTCGGAAATGCCATTTACTGTTGCGGTCGTTACTGCCGGAGGCTCAAAAGTGAAAAGGTTTGGACAATACGAGTTCCGCGCGGTGGCGCTGGGGGAAAAGGCGGTGGGGTTTGAAAAAAAAGACGGGAGGGTGGTTTCAACTGCTGCAAAAACCCTGTTTGACTGCATTTATGCGCCAGAATATTCGGTGGAGCGGGAAAGGCTGATTGGGGCTTACAGGGACAGGGGGATGAAGCGGGAGGAATGGGAAGAGTTTGATGCATATGTTGGCAAATTCGCTTCTGCCAAGATGGCAAGGCGCATGCAAAGGGCAAAGGAAGAAATCTGGGTGTAGGGCATGGAACCAAACATTGAGGTATGCAAAACAATTGCGGTGCAGCACGGGCTGCCATTGCAGTTTGTAGTGAAGGAATTCCGCGTTTTTGACGTGCTTGCGAAAATAGTTGCCGCAACTGCCGGCAGGAAGGATTTTGTTTTCAAGGGAGGGACTGCGCTCAGCAAGGTTTATTTGGGAGGCGTGCAGAGATTTTCGGAAGATTTGGACTTTGATTTGGAGGCACAAGGCATTGCGCAGGTGAAAAAGTTTTGCAGGATGCTCGCAAAAGAGATGGAAGGCTGCACAGTGGGGGAAATGCGCAAAGTGCGCGGCACAGTGCAATTCTATTGTGTTTTTGAAAACGGGCTTGGGGGAAAGGATAATGTCAGGGTGGATGTTGCGCAAAAGAAGGTGATGCACGCAACGCCGCTTGAAATTAGGCCTGCTGTTTCCTCTTATGCGCAGATTTCAGTGTCCGGGTTTTGCGTATATTCCCTTGAGGACTTGGTTGCGCGCAAAATGAACGCACTTTGCGAAAGGTGCGAGGGCAAGGATATTTATGACGTGCACAATGCGATTGGGCTGTGCGGGAAAATGCGGGGCGCACTGGAAAAAATGCTCGCATCCGAGGGAAGCAGGGACACCCCGGGGCGGTTCCTGCGCAAAACAATTGAGGCTGTGGAAAAAGCGGATGCAAAAAAAATCAGGAACGTTACAAATCCCTTCATTCCCTCCGCGAATAGGCCAAAAGACTGGCTTGCGCTCAAAAATGACCTTGTGCTGAGGCTTGAAAGGCTGCTGAAAGAAGTGGAAGGCTAGTTTTTCATGAATTCCCGCATTGTAACTGTCGCGTATGAGCCTGAGGAGAGGGAAAAGGAGAAAATATTTTCCTTAAAGGAAAAATCCACAAGAGGGGAAAGAAGCGGGCGAAAAGAGCCCTTAAGGGAAAGGGAGGGGAAGCTGCGCACCCTGAAATCTGAGATGGAAAGCCCTTCGCGCCCGAGGATTTCTTTTTCCATTTCATTTGGGGTGCTGTCGTATCCGAGGAGCTTGGAAACAACAAAGCGCCCTGCGCGGGAGCCGTTTGCGGCAAGCCCGCCTTTGCAGCTGCTGCTTGCGCTTTTATTTGAAATATCCACAAAGCCGTATTCGTTTGTGCCGCAAAAATATTCCCCCTCCAAAAGCTCGCCGTGATTTTTCTCCTTTATGCGAAGCGAGAGGCATTCGTTGAAAAGGTGGGATTGATAGGCGTTCACAAAAAGGAGTGGCAGCTTGTTTGGGAGCTTATGCAATGCGCCCACATAATCGTATGGGAACTGCGCAAGGTGGGAAAGAAGAGTGCGCTCGTGCGCAAGTATGGAAGGAAAGCTATTGAGTGCTGCATTGTAATCATGGGTGGCTGCAAGCGCTGTGCGCGCATTTGCCATATCCGCACGCTCCTCTCCTGCATCTGTTAGGTAGGAGAGGACTGCTGCGCGGAATTTTCCCTGCAAAAGGAATTTGCCGATTTTATGCGTATTGTTGCGCATCCCAAAGCGCTGCTGCCCGAAGTAATTTGGAAAGGCCGCTGCGGGGAAAACGCCCCTGAGCTCCTTATAAATCTTTGAAACTTTTGTTGAAGTTGATGTGGATTTCTTTTGCGCATTCCATTTTATAGTGAATTTGTTCCCTGTTACGTCGCCTATTTTCAGCATGTGGGGGGAATTCCACGCGCCAAGTATTTTTATGTTGGGAAGGGAAAGGGAAAGCAGGCGGGAAGGCTCCATTGCACGCGCGCACGCAAGCTGCACCGTAATTGCGTTCTTGTCCTTTTGGCCGCCTACGGAAAAAGCGGATTTGCTTATGCCAAGGGAGCGTGAAATTTGCACAAGCGCCCCTGTTGTTGTGATGGATTTTTTTTGCAGCACAAAGTGGCAGAATTTGCCTTGTCCTTCCCTTTTCATTGGAGCATCAAGGCGCAATTGCCCTGCGTGTGGGGAAAGCTCCTCCACGAGAAAGTCCTCGGGGGAATTTTTTATTGAGCCGCCAATGCCTGCGGATTTTGAAAGGTATGGGAACATGCAAGGGATTGGGTGCGGGATTTTAAAATATAATAAGCAAAAATGCGTCTTATGCAGCTTATTATTTGTGAAAAGCCCAAAGTTGCGCAAAAGGTAGCTGCCGCGCTTTCGGGAGGCAAATACGAGCAGAAAAGACAGTCGGGAGTGAGCTATTTCCTCCTTGAGAGGGCTGGAAGGAAAATCGCGGTTGCCCCTGCGGTTGGGCACGTGTATTCGCTCATGCAGGAAAAGGGCGAGAGGGGGTACCCTGTATTTGGCATAAAATGGGTGCCTGCATACGAGGTTGACAAGGGCGCGGACTATACAAAGGGATACGTGGAAAGCATTGAGGCACTGGCAAAAAAGGCGGACGAGTTCGTGTGCGCGTGCGACTATGACATTGAGGGGAGCCTTATTGGGTTCAACGTGATACGCTTTGCGTGCAAAAGTGAAAAGGGGAAAAGGATGAAATTCTCCGCGCTTACGGAAGATGATTTGATTGAGGCTTATGAGGGAATGGGGGAGCTTGACTATCTGAATGCGTATGCAGGGGAAGCGCGGCACATGCTGGACTGGTTTTACGGCATAAACTTAAGCCGCGCGCTCATGGAAGCAATAAGAAAAAGCGGGAAATATCAGGTAATGAGCATAGGAAGGGTGCAGGGGCCCACCTTGCACATACTTGCAATGCGGGAAAAGGAGATTGTTGCGTTCAAGCCCGTTCCTTATTGGCAGCTTTTTGCGCTTTGCAAGGCAGTGCGCTTCACGCACGCAAAGGAACGCTTTTTGAAAAAAGAGGAGGCAAGCGCTGCGCTCAAAGCCTCAAGCAACGACGGAGTGGTGGAATCCGTTGAGGCGCGAGAATATGCACAAAACCCGCTTCCCCCTTTTGACTTAACAGACTTGCAGGTGGAGGCGTATCGGCAGTTTTCCTTTGCGCCCGCGCAAACCTTGCAGATGGCGCAAACGCTTTATGAGAGCTCGCTTATTTCATACCCAAGGACCGCGTCGCAGAAACTTCCTGAAAAATTGAATTTGCCAAAAATAATAAATGCGATTTCAAAGCAGGGGGAATATGCGAAAAGCGCCGGGGAGCTTATTGAAAAAAAGCGCTTCAAGCCGTTTGAAGGGAAAAAAGAGGACCCGGCGCACCCTGCGATACACCCCACAGGGCAGGCGGGGCAGATTGGGGAAAAGGAAAGGAAACTGTATGATTTGATTGTGAAAAGGTTCCTCTCATGCTTTGCAGAGGCTGCCAGGCGGGAAAGCATGAAAGTGGTGCTGGATTGCAGCGGGCAAAAATATTCGGTTACAGGCAACAGGACAAAAGAGCAGGGATGGTTTGCGCACTATGCGCCCTATGTGAAGCTTGAGGAAACAACCCTTCCTGCATTTTCGCAGGGGGAAAAAGTGCGCGTGGATGAGTTCAAGATGGAGGAAAAGAAAACCCAGCCTCCCAAAAGATATACGCCTGCATCCCTGATAAGCGAGCTTGAGGAGCGGGAGCTTGGCACAAAGGCAACGCGCGCGGTAATCGTGGACACGCTTTTCAAAAGGGGCTACCTTGCGGGCAGCAAAAGCATGGGGGTAACTCCTTTTGGGATGGCTGTGCACGAGGCGCTTGGAAAAAATGCGCCCGAAATACTGGATGAGGAGCTTACAAGGACTATAGAGAAGGAAATGGAACTTATTGCGGAGGGCAAGGTGCAAAAGGAAGTCGCAATAGAAGACGGCAAAAAAGTGCTGCTGAAAATACTCGGAAAGTTCCGCGAAAAGGAGAAGGAAATAGGGATGGAGCTTGCAATGGGGCTGAAGAAAAAGGAAATAGGGGGCAGCCTGCTTGGCAAATGCTCAAAATGCAACGAGGGGGAGCTTCGCATAATACGCTCAAAGGCAGGCAACCAGTTTGTGGGGTGCTCAAATTACCCCAAATGCACCAATACGTACTCATTGCCGCGCGAGGCGAAAATAGAGGCTGTTGGAAAAATGTGCGAAAAATGCGGCACTCCCATGGTGAAGGTGATAAGAAGGGGGCAGAGGCCCTTTGAAATGTGCCTTTTGATGAAATGCGAGACGAAAAACGACACGGGCGGGATGTTCAAGAGCAGGACGGTTGTGATAGAGGCGGGCGCTGCCCCGCCTGCTGCGCTGCCTGCAAAGAAAACTGCGTCTGATGAAAAAATAAAAACTCCCGCGCCCTCAAAAACAATAATCATCCAGAAGCCGCAAGTTACCCTTGCACAGCAGCAGGAGGAGTTTAAGCCTGTGGAGGAACCCAAAAGGAAAGCAGCAAGGAAAAAGCCAGTAAAGCTTGGGAAGGCGGGTGCTGCGCTTGCAAAGAAGGGCAAAAGGTAAGCGCGCAGGGATAATGTTTAAATGCCTCCGCCCCGTTCTCTTTCCATGTATTCAAACGCCGCACTTAAGGTTTTGGGGAGCGCAAAGGAGGGGGACTTTGTGCAGCTTTGGCGGGCTTCTTATGCCAAAAACCGGCAGCGGGGATGCAAATTGCATTGTTGTGAAGCTTTCGTCGGGGTATAATGTAGGAATAGATGCGGGGAAAATAAAAGAAGTGAAAGTGGTGCAAAAGGCTGCTGCAAATGAGAACCGGGAAAAAGCGGTCGCTGGCGGCAAAGGCAGTGTGGAAATGGGCGCAAAGGCAGGCGTTTCTGAAGGGGATTTTGGGAATGGGCTTATTTCCCTTCTTGGGTGCGGTGGCACGATTGCATCAAAAGTTGAGTATAAGACGGGCGCAGTTTACCCTGCCTCAAGCCCGCAGGAAATAGTGGAGAGCTTCCCGGATATTTCGCGCATTTCAAAAATTAAAAGCAGGGTGCTTTTCCAGCTTCTTTCAGAGGACATGACGCCAAAACACTGGGGCATTGCCGCTGCTGAAGCTGCGGATGAGATAAAAGAAGGGGCGCAGGGAGTTGTGCTCATGCACGGGACGGACACGATGGGGTATACAAGCGCTGCGCTCTCTTTTATGCTTCAGGAGCTGCCGGTTCCAGTGGTGCTCACAGGCAGCCAGCGCTCAACTGATAGGCCGTCCACTGATGCGAACACGAATATTGTGTGCGCAATGCACGCTGCAAAAGCTGATATTGCACAGGTGCTTGTGTGCATGCACAAGGGGATGGATGACAGTGCATGCTCACTGCATTCGGGGGTGCGCGTGCGCAAAATGCACACAAGCCGCAGGGATGCGTTTGTATCCGTAAATGCAAAGCCGGTTGGGGAAGTGGATGCTGTAAGCGGCATTGTGAGGGCGCATGGGGAATGCGTGAAAAGGGATGCTGGAAGGAAACTTAAGCTATTTGAAAAAGTTAATGGGAATGTTGCGCTTGTGTGGGTGTATCCTGGGATGGACGGAAAATTTGTGAAAAAGCTCTCGGACTTTGACGGGGTTGTGCTTGCGGGAAGCGGGCTTGGGCATGCGCCCGTGAATGCGTTTGGGGCAAAGGGCGCAAACAGCATATTGCCGGCGCTTGGGAAAATAATAGAGAAGGGAACGCTTGTTGCAATGGCGCCGCAAACGATATTTGGAAGGGTGAACATGAACGTGTATACTACCGGAAGGATGCTTTTGGAGGCTGGAGTGGTGGGAAACATGTGCGACTGGCTGCCTGAGGTTGCGTATGCGAAAATGTGCTGGGCGCTGGGGCAGGAGAAAAATCCCGCCAAAGCTGCGGAACTTATGCTGAAAAATATTGCAGGTGAAATAAGCGAAAGGAGCGAAATAGAAAAAAGCCTTTGGGCTTGTGTGGGGGGATTTTAATGGCTGAAATGAAAAGCGTTCCAAAAGGGGTGCAGGCAAAGGCATCCAAAAACTACGTTGCGCAATACAAGCGCGTGATTAAGGATGTTGTTGCGGCGTGCGGTGGGGATGATGGCAAGGCAAACCGCATGATAGAGGAGCTTAACGAGGAATACAAGAAAGGCGCAAAGGAGCTTGAAAAGCTGGAGTCGCGCTATGAGGGGGACACGAATTCGTTCGGGTATAAGAGGGACAGGGAAAGGCTCATGGTTGGGCTGCGCCATGAAATGAATGCAATTATTGAGAGATACGTCCCGCATGCTGGGGACAAGACGCATGACCTTTTTGTGGGGGCATCCCTTGCGATTGCTGCTGTTACGCTTCCGTTTGCAGTTCCCACAATTACGATATTTTCAATTGCGACCGGCCTTATTGCGGCAGGGGGCACATACCTTGCAGGGTATAATGTCGTGAAAAGCTGGCCCGCGCTTGCCACAAAGGCGAACGTGCGCGACATGATTGCGCAAACGGGTGGAAAAATAAGGATAGGCAAGAGATAATGGGAATAAAATGCGGGCTTGAAATACACCAGCGCCTTTGCGGCAAAAAGCTCTTTTGCAGCTGCCCTGCGCACATTGAGGGCACTGGGGCGTCTGGAGGCTTCAGCAGGAGGCTTGCAAGCGCCAAGGGCGAGCTTGGAGGGCTTGTGGACTCTGCTGTTTCATTTGAGACTGTAAAGGAGAAAACTTTTGCGTATTCTTATGCGCTTAAAAGCGCGTGCCTTGTGGAGGCGGACGAGGAGCCCCCGCACGGGCTTAATAGAGGCGCGCTTGCGGCTGTCGTATCAATATGCAACGCGCTTATGTGCACGCTTGTGGATGAGGTGCAAGTGATGCGCAAAATCGTCGTGGATGGCAGCAACACTTGCGGGTTCCAAAGGACTGCGATTGTGGGCATGGGGGGAAAAATCCCAACAAGCAAAGGGGACGTGCGCATTGCAAGCGTGTGCATTGAGGAGGAAAGCTGCGCAATCGGGGAGGAGGGGAAAACATCCTTTTCCCTTGACAGGCTGGGAATACCCCTTGTGGAAATTGCAACTGAGCCGGACGTTGTGGATGCTGCGCACGCAAAGGAAACTGCGCTTGCAATAGGAACGCTTCTTAGGGTGAGCAATCTTGTGCAGCGGGGCATTGGCACTATACGCCAAGACATAAACATTTCAGTGAGCGGGGGCAACCGCGTGGAAATAAAGGGCTCGCAGGAGCTGGGAATGATTGAGACGCTTGTGCAAAAAGAGGAGCAGCGCCAGAGGGTGCTTGCGCAAATGGGGGAGGAAGTGAAAAGGAGAAGCGGCGGGAAATTTGAAACCGCGCAGCAGCCCATAGTGGACGTTGGGGAAATATTTTCAGATACGCAATGCGCGCTCATAAAAAAGGGAAGTGAGGGCGGGGCCGGGGTGTTTGGGTGCGCAGTGCCATATCACGCCGGGCTTCTTGGAAGGGAAGTGTACGAAGGGAGAAGGTATGGGAGCGAAGTGAGCGATTATGCAAAAGCCGCGGGCGTGAAGGGGATAATTCATTCCGATGAGGACATGGGAAAATACGGCATAAGCGAGGATGAGCTTGCGGAGCTTGAAATTGCGCTCTCGTGCAAAAAAATGGACGCGTTCGTGCTTGTTGTTGCAAAGGAGAAAATTGCGCATGCTGCGCTCTCTTATGCGCTTTTAAGGCTGCAAAATGCACCAACACCTGAAGAAACGCGCCGGGCAAACCCGGATGGAAGCTCCTCTTTCATGAGGCCGCTTCCCGGGGGGGCAAGGATGTACCCGGAAACTGACGTGGAACCCATAAGGGTGGATGCGCAACTTTTGAAAGAGGCTGCTGACATGAAAATACAGAGCCCGCAGGAAAAGCTGGAAGGGCTATGCAAAATACTTCCGCAGCAGATGGCAAAAAGGATGCTCACCTCAAGGAACTTTGCGCTCTTTGAAACCCTTGTAAAGGAGGGGGCGGATGCAATGCTTGCGGCTGCCACCCTTGAGGACACGCTTGTTGCGCTTAGGAGGGAGGGCGTTCCTGTGGAGGGGGTTGGGAAAGAGAAATTAATTGCTGTTTTTGAGGCGCACAAAAAAGGGAAAATAACAAAGGCTGCGATAGGGGAACTTCTTAGGGCTGCTGCAAGCGAGCCTGCAACGGGGCTTGATGCGCTCATAGGGGAAAAGGCTCTGGGAAAAATTTCCGGAAAAGAGCTTGAGGTGCTTGTGAAAAAAGAAAATTTGCCTTTGGGGCAGATAATGGCAAAATACCGCCTGCGGGTGGATGCGCAGGAAGTGCAGAATATATTGAGATTTTGCCCTGCTGCAAGCCTGTTGTTGCGGCCATTGTGAAAGCCTCTTTTACAAAGTAGCCGTATTTTGGGCCTTGGATTTGCGGATTATTTGCATTCCCTGCGAGGTGGAAAAATGGCATAAGGATTGAGCCATTCTTGGAAAGGCGGGCTTTTGCCTCTTGCAGAAAGATTGAAAGCAGGCTTTGCGGCTGCACCATTGTCTTTGAAACCTCTTCGCTTTGCGCAGGGATGTCAAAAAACGGATGGTTGAATAGGATTAAATCGTAAGTTTCATTTGCATTTTCAAAAAGGTTGCCCTGCACAACCGTTGATTTGGGCTTTATTTTGAATATTTGAACGTTCTCATTGGAATTTTCAATTGCCTCAGTTGAGATATCCGAAAAAGTGGTGTGGCGTGCCCCATAAAGTGCTGCCACCACGCCAAGTATCCCGCTTCCGCAGCCCATATCAAGCACATTTTTGCCCGCATGCATGCCGTTGTTAAAGAAAAGAAAGCGCGCAAAAAATACGGATGTCATAATTTCTGGCCGCATTACGTTTGGGTGCACGCAAAAGACCTTGAGGATTGCCCCCTCGGTGAGCAGTATGTCGGTTTTGTAGTGGGGGTGCCTGTGCGCCAAAAGCTGTTTTTCAACCTGTGTCTGGCGCAACTGTATAACGTTGGGCGCATTTTGCATCGCACTCATTTAGCCACCCTGCGTTTTGCCT
>JAGVWK010000042.1 GCA_018304295.1 Microcaldota archaeon
TGCCTCGCATGCTCATGGCTGTAAACGTCCTCTGAAAACCTCTTCACCTCAACATAAAAATCAGGCTTCACCCTGCCGGCAGCCTTGAACGCATAATCCACGCGCTTGGTTTTGCCGCCGCTTCTCACCCTTTTCTGCGGCATCACTTCCCCCGAAAGCCAGTCCCAGCCAAGCGCGCCGAAAACCTGTGAAAGGTATTCCTCGGCCTTCTTTTCAGTCTCGTTGTCCTTATTTGGCAGCCTGTTAAGCTTTGAATGCAGCTCAAGAATAAGGCTTTTCAGCTCCACTTCGGACTTCATGGGGTTTCAATCTGTCTTAAGCCTTAAAAAGCTGATTAAGGGAGCTTTCCAGTGGCTATTCTTCCAGTATCTCAAGCACGCCCTTATCTTCCCAAGTGCGTCGCCTCAGTTTTTGTGCAACTTCCTGCGGCTTGCAATCCAATTCTTTTAAGAGCGAGGCATAAGCCGCCTTCATGCTCTTGCCATTCACGAGCTTCACAAACTCTTCACTTTTCTTTGGCATGCGCTCACTGTCCATTCTAGCCATTGTTAGAATTTAAATCAAGCAGAAAAAGCTTTATGAACGCCGCAAGTTTCTTCTTTTGTTTATAAATTTATTTTTTCTGCATCTTAAACATCTTTTCTATCTCGGAAACCGTTGTCGCTTCGCTTGGCCCCTTGTCAATGCGCAGTTCCACCATGCGCGGGAAGCGCAGCGCATATCCTTTTGCATCTTCCCCCTTTCCCTTGCCGCACGTGTGCATCGGGGAGAGCGTAATCTCATCCGCGGTTACGGATATGACATATTTTAGTTTCACCCAAAAATACGGCACAAGCTCGCTTTCAAGCCCCGCAGGCTTTTCCTTTATTGTTATTTTGTGCAGCATTTCCTCAAAGCTTCCCATTTCCTTTTCCGTGAACCCGCTGCCGATTTTTGCTATTGTTTCAAATTTCCCGCTCTCCTCGTTATACACCGCGGTGAGCAATCCGCCGAACGCAAACTCCGTCCTCTGCCCTTTCCCAAGGTAATACCCGCATATCACAACGTCAATGCTGTCCGCAAGCGCCCCGTAAGAGCGCTTGAGCTTTATCCACGCGAACTTGCGCGCGCCTGCAACGTAGGGCTGCTTCAAATCCTTTGCAATAATCCCCTCAAGCCCCCCATTTATGCACGATTGGAAAAACGCCTCAAGCTGCTGGGCGGTTTTTGCAATTATGCGCTTGGAAGGGACGATTGTTTTGTTTCCATTCAGAATTTTCTCAAGAATATTTCTCCTTGCAGAATATTCCTCATACGTGTATTCCTTGCCGTCAAGGTATAAAATGTCAAACGCAAAAAGATGCAGCGGAAGCTCTTCACTTTTCCCCGCAATGCCGTGCTTTCTTTTCCTCTGTATTGTCTGCTGGAAGGAATAATATTTATCCTCGCCAGCATTATATGCAAGCGCCTCGCCTTCAAGTATGAACTCTTTCGCCGGCAGCTGCCTTGCAGCAGCAACGATTTCCGGGAACATGTGCGTCATCTTCTCCTGCTTGCGCGAAAATATTTCCACCCTTGCGTCGCTTCTATGCACCTGCATGCGCAGCCCGTCGTATTTCCCCTCCACCGCACATTCCCCTATTTTTTCAATTATCTCCTGCGCGGTGCCCAGCCTTTCCGCAAGCGCCGGGCGCACGGGCGAAAAAACTTTCATTGAGAACTCGCGCATTTCCTGCGGCTTATCATACACGGCAGCAGCAACCTCCCCTATGTCAGAGCACAGATTGAACGCGCGCTCGTACTCCTCGCGCATTTTTTTCTTTTCACCTATGGTGAAAATCGCATGCAAAAGAAAAGACCCCTCTTTTTGCGCAGCCTCCTCAATTATGAATTTCACGTCTCCAAACCTGCTTTTTGCAACCGCCTCAAGTTCCATCCTCTTTTTTGATTTTCCCTTTTCTTCAGCAAGGGTGCTTGCAAATTTTCCGGCATCCCCCTCGCCCATTTTAACCTCATAAGAAATTTTTTGGAAGTCCGCAGCCTTTTCCTCCCCTTCCTTCTCCACAAGCGCAAGCTGCAAATTTTCAACCTCAACATCGCCGTCAATTTTAAGCGTGTGCGCGTTTCGCATCACGCGGCTTATCTGGAACTGCACAAGCGCGTCAAGTATCGTCGGCTCTCCAACCCCAAGGCGCAAAGTTGCAAGCGCAAAGCGCACGATGTATTTTGCCTCCAAGGGGCTTGCGCAATTAAGAAGCTGTGCAAGCGCCTTTATTTTCATCTGCTGGCTGCCCGCCCCGCCTGTTTTTGCAATCCTCACAAAAGCAGAATACACTCCAACAAGGGTGAGCTTTTCAGAAGATAGCGCCATCTGGGATTTTTTTCCAAGGAGCGTTTGCGCAACGCTGCCCA
Source organism: Microcaldota archaeon (assembly GCA_018304295.1). GTDB lineage: Archaea > Micrarchaeota > Micrarchaeia > Anstonellales > Anstonellaceae > Anstonella. The sequence goes on from JAGVWK010000042.1 coordinate 2,392, forward strand.
AATCCCCCTCTTTTTTGTACCTTTCCTCCACTTTTTCATTCCCTGCGCCGCTGCAAAGCGCCACCGCGGCAATTGCAAACCTTTCCCCCACGCCCAAGTCCAGCCCCTCAAACGCGGGCGCAATGCTCCCCTGCACCATGTATGCAACCTGCCTGCATTCCTGCGCGCTTGCGGCGGATGAAAAAAGCGAGGAAAGAAGCCTTGCCATCTCCAGCCTTCCGGGGGCGTTTTCTATTTTTTCAAAAGCAAGTGCAAGCGCGGAGAACTCCATGCAACAATGGCGAAAGAGAAGTATTTAAACCCTTTTTGGCGAATGGAGCCTTGGTGGATTATTGATGCGGTGCGGCTCCAAGGGCCAGGGTTCAGTTGAATTCATAGCAATACTTGGCGTGGCGATGGTCGTTGTGGCAGTCATAACGGTTGCTGCAAACGACAGGCTGGGCGCGCTTGCGCAGGAGCGCATGCTTTCCGATGCCAAATCAGCAGTTGCCGACCTTGCGCGCACCGCAAACCTTGTGTATCATCGCGGCTGGGGCTCCTACCAGAACGTTTACATAAATATCCCAAGCAGCGCGGACCTCTCAAGCGGCAAATCCTTTATTGCAAACCGAACAATAAGCCTGCGCGTGCAGGGCAGCGACATAAGCAGCCGCACGGAAGCGCAGGTGAGCGGCGCATTCCCCTCCACAACCGGCGGCGCATGGCTGAAAGTGCAGTCCAGGGGTTCCTACGTTTCAATAGGGAATTTCTTTCTTGACATAAACAGGACTTCGCTCTATCTTTCCCTGCCAAACGGAACCAGCAAGATTTTTCCCATCACAATATATAATAGGGGCAACGCCACCATGCTTGCCAACATAAGCACGGACTTGGCAAAATACTCAGGCTCAATACTTTTTTCAATCTCCCCATCAACGAGCATTGAAATAGGGGCGCTTTCAAGCGCCGAAATGAACCTCACCATATTTGCATACCCGACTGCAAGCGGAATCTACCCCGGAGTAATGACTTTCATTGCAACAAACGCAACAGGCAGCGTCCAAATAAACGAGCGGCTTCAAATCCCGCTCGCAATAGACGTTTCGCTCCCGGTTTCCTATTTCAACATTTCAGGCATTTCCAGCCTCAGCATAATACCCTCGCAGTGGAACGTGCGCCTGGCGCCAAGCAACTCAAGCGAGCAGCTCTTTTTCCTTACGACTGGCGGAAGCTCCATTGCAGTGGAAACAACGCTCAACGCGCCCACCAGCCCCAACTGGGAAATAACCGGCCTTACCCCTCCACTATATAATATAAGCGCAAGCGACCCGCCCGGCCCCGGGACGCGCACAATCGGGGTTACGTTTTCCGCGGATGCCACAAGCGGCTCTTACCTTGGCACGCTCAACGCGACCGCGGACAATGAGTACGTTGCAACAACAATCCTTAATTTCACAATAGACGGCATCGGGCCTTCCGCTTCCAACCTTTCTTCAAACGACACGCTTCCACAAGGTCCGGTGCGCGTTGCGCTTAATGCAACCGAACTATTGGGAGGCACAATAGCAAACTGCCAGGTTTCAGTTGATGCGGGCGCATACGAAAGCATGAACGCTTCGGACGGCTTGTTCGGCTCTTCCAGCGAGGAGGCGTATCTGGAAATTGTGCTCTCAGAAGGTGCGCACACAATATACGCGCGCTGCCTTGATGATTTGGGCAACTGGGGCAACGCAACAAACCTCTCCATCTCACTGGATTCGCAGCCGCCCTCAATAACAATAGATCAAATATCCGCGCTGCTTGCAAACGTGTCAGTGAACGCAACAGCGTCCGACGCATTGGCCGGTGGGCAAAACATAAGCTGGTGCAACGTTACGTTCCTTAATGAAGACAATGGCGCATCCAGCACGCTTGGAATGCAGGCAACCGACGATGCGCTGGACTCGCATACGGAACTTGTTTTCGCATCCACATCCCTATCTTACGGGCTTTACAACGTATCAGTATCTTGTGCCGACTCTTATGGCAACATCGCAAACACATCCGCCATTCTCTCCCATAACATAACCGCATGCGCCAGCCTAGATACCACCAACACCGTATATCGGCTTGGAAACGACGTTACAAGCGCAGAAACTTGCTTTACGATAACCGCCTCAAACGTTACCCTTGACTGCCAAGGAAATGCGATAAGCGGGGAAAACGCAACAAACACCTACGGGGCTTATTCGGACCAGCAATACACAACAATAAAAGATTGCATTATTTCCAATTTCTCATCAGCAATATATTACTATGGCGCAAGCGACGGCTCAATACTGAACAACTCCGCAAGCACCACTTATGAAGGGGGATACGGAATAGTTCTTTCCGCCTCAAGCGATTCCAACACGATAGAGGACAACATCGCATCCTCAAACAACGGCTCCGGCATATACGTATATTCAAGCGCGCTCAACACGCTAAGCGGCAACGCAGCAACCGGAGTTGTGGGGCAGGCAATAACCCTATACGGCGCATCCTCAAGCACCTTCACAAACAATTCAGGAACCTCGGCTTCCAGCTATGGAATTTATCTATTCTCAAGCTCCGGCAACACGCTAAGCGGAAACACAGTATCCTCCACCTCAAGCAGCGCAATCCACCTTTCCAATTCCAATTACACACTACTCTTTAACAACACCATAAATTCCTCCACAACCGGCATTTCCATCGCAGCCACCGCAAGCTCCAATATATTCCACCACAACTACATATATCGCTCACTTCCATACATTAACAACAGCGGCACGGGTAACGAGTTCAACACTTCCGTTCTGGGAGTTGCGCAAGGGAACTATTATGAAAACATTGCAAACTTGAGTTTATACGATTATGACGGCGATAGCTACGGGGATTTTGGGGCTGCATACCCGTACAGCGCAGCAAGCTCCAATGGAAAATGGGAAGGCGAGGGCGCAGATTGGGGCCCAATAAACGCAACAAGCACAGGGGTAAACGCCTGCATCGCACTTTCAACAGCAGGCTCAACATATACCCTTTCATCACCGCTGTCATCAAACGGCACATGCTTCACAGTAACTGCGGCCAACATATTGCTCGACTGCCGGGGCTTTTCCCTAACAGGCGACAACTCCTCAGGTTCCTACGGCATCTACTCAACCCAGCTTAACACCACAATAATGAACTGCATAATAAGCAACTTTGAAAAAGGGATATACTTCAGTGGCGCAAACAGAAGCTTAATATTGAACACAAGCGCCTCCTCAACATCAGGCATATATCTGGCCGGTAAAACCATCAACACCGTAATAGCAAATTCAACAGGCAATGGAACGAGCGGGCAAGGCATAATGCTTGACACGGGAAGCTTCAACCAAATCCTGTTCTCAAATGGAAGTTCTGTCACGAGTATAGGCATTTATTTGCTTTCAGGTGAAAAAAACAACCTCACAAACACAACCGGCAGCTCAATTTCAAGCAGCGGCATAAGATATTACGCAAGTAACCAAGGGATAATTGAAAACTCCACTGCAATCTCAGTGTCAGCAAGCGGGCTTGAGTTCCAGCATACCAGTTCCAGTGGCATCAAAATAAATAAAATAAACGCGACAAGTTCAAGCGGCTCTGCAATCGCATCAATCTATGGCGGGGTTGGCAATGTATTTTCAGGCGGCACTGCCACATCAGCGACGGGCAATGGCATATACGCCGCATCTTCAAGTCTCAGCAACATTTTCGCAAACATGACCATCTTTTCCTCATCAGGGGTAGGCGTCCTGATAAACTCAAGCAGATCAAACAATTTCACCGGCAACAATATTTCCTCCACAAGCGGGTATGGAATATGGGGCATTTCAGGCTCAAACAATACCCTCATACACAACAACAACATAACCGGCGGGGGCTCGCAAAACGCATTGCGCCTTGACAGCTCGCACAACAACACGATAACGA